>JASLXL010000193.1 GCA_030740335.1 SAR202 cluster bacterium
CGTCGCCATGTCCTCGGTGGTGCAACAGGCCGCGGACAACACGGCAACAGGGACGGAAGTCGCGATCCAGCCAGTCGACCCCCGAACAGGTACTTTCCCGGTAACGGCCCCGCGTTCGCCCAGGTGGACATCTCCGGCCTCACCACCTTGTCCAGTGGCTTCAACGGACCCGGACATCCCACGGGATACACGCCGATCGACCCACCGCTCACGTACGACCTGTCCACGAACGCCGCGCACACGGGGGCGATCGACGTCGGCGTTAGCTACTCGGGCGCGACGTTCACATCCAGCGGATCAGGCATTGCTTTGTTCCAACTCCAGGACTCAACTTGGACCGATCGCACGACATCGCTGGACACTGGAAATCACGTCATTAGCGGCCAGGTGTCGTCACTGTCGACGCTCGCGATCTTCGAGGTCCAAGCCGCGCCCCCTACGGCGCCGGTCCCTGGGTTGTCAGGCACGGCCCTGGTGGTTTTGGCCGGCGCGATAGGCGCAACAGTATTGGTCCAGTTGCGGAGAGACCGCGGGGCCGCGCCGGGGTAGGACGATCGATCAGAACATCGGCAGGCCGAAGCACAGCGAAGGAATGCTCTCCGACATCAGTGGCAGTCGTCAGTGGTGAGGCATCGCGGCGACGGCGTTCGGTTGAATCGCGCCGCGTGGTAGCATTGTCGCGATGAAATCCCTCCGTACCCCATCCAACCTTGGCGAGCTGTTGACGTGAGTTTTCGGGGCAGCGATTCTTCGGAATCTCACGCCAAGGAACCAAACCGGCATGCGAGCAGGGGCTTGCGACTGCCCTTTGCTTCGGGCCGGACTTCGTTCTATTACGGCTGGGTGATCCTGGCCATCTCAACAGTGGCTAGCTTCGCGTCTTCGCCGGGACAGACCTACACATTCTCCGTGTTCCTCGAACACTTTCGCGACGACTTAGGCTTGCCATCGACGTTGATCTCGACGCTGTATTTGGCCGGCACGGTGACCGCGTCGGTGATGATCGTCGGAGTCGGTCGGGTCCTCGATATTCTTGGCGGACGAGTGATGTTGGTCGTGTCGGGCGTGCTTATCGGCTGCGGAGCGCTGTGGATGAGCCAGGTCTCCGGCGCCGTCGAATTGCTGATCGGATTCGCGTTGATGCGGACTCTGGGGCAAGGCGCGCTGTCGTTGATCCCGACCACCTTGGTGTCGCTCTGGTTCGTGCGTCGTCGAGCTCGCGCGCTGGCAATCGTGGGACTTGGCGGCGCGGTCGCTGGCGGGGTGTTCCCGATCATGTCGAGCTGGTTGATATCGGTCTTCGGTTGGCGCGGTGCGTGGGCCGCCATCGCGATCATGGTGTGGTCAATCCTGCTCATCCCAGCCGGTGTCCTCGTTCGACGAAGCCCGGAATCGGTCGGCCTGTCGCCGGACGGAGACACCCCTCGCGCAAAGCGAGCCAGCGATGACCCATCGACGGTCGAAGAGTTCGCGTTCACGGTTCGCGAAGCGATCCACACGCGATCGTTGTGGCTGCTGATGTTCGCCGCGTCCGCGCAATCGATGGTGGCGACCGGACTGATGTTCCACCAGATATCGCTATTCGGCGCTCGCGGACTGTCGAGCGCGACCGCGGCGGGAGTCTTCGGCGTTGTGGCGCCGGCGATGATCGCCGGCCAGTTTCTATCGGGATTCCTGGCAGAGCGATACCCGCTCCGGTACATGGTTGCGGGCGCGCAGTTGTTCCTGACGGCGTCGGTGCTGTTCATATTCCTGGTTTCCGCCCCGTGGCACGCGTTTCTGTACGGAGCGATTCTCGGACTGACGACCGGTTTCCTGATGAACAACATGATGGCGATCTGGCCGCAGTACTACGGCCGAGAGCACCTGGGTAGCATCCGAGGTGTAACGCAATTCGCGAGCATGGCTTCATCGGCAGCCGGCCCGCTCCCGCTGGCAGTCGCCTTCGACGCCACCGACTCGTACAGCGCGGGGCTGATCGTGTTCGCTATCGTCCCGTTGGTGTGCGGCGTGGCGGCGCTACTCGCGGTCCGGCCGACGGCGCCGGAGGGGGTGGCGGCGCGGTAGGGGGCTGATGGGCGGGCGGGCGCACCGGCGACTACATGGCATGGGTGGAAAGCGTGGTTGGCAGGGTTCGACCCAGCGACACGCCAGCTTAGGAGATTCATACGCACAGCGCTGAGCCTGCATCGCTGGCGGCAGGACATGGAGACGGAGAATTGCCCGTTGGTGACCAGGACTTGGCGCCGCCGTGTACCCATCATCGATGAAACAAATCACGGAGAAATGTTGGATTGGAGAGTAGCACGATTTGCCACCGGCATTCAGGATTGACGATCCGAGCACCTTACACTCCTGGTGGAGACGTCAGCTAATCGCCGTCACGCTTTGCAGACCAGCCCACCGGAAGTCATCTATCGTGAGATGGACGCACGAAACGGCAACACCCAACATCGCCCTGCTGATCTCTATCCTGCCCGCTCGACCGTCTGCCTTTATCATCATGTACTCATTGTTGTGGATATTACTGAGCCACCACCGTTTGGATTGCAGTTTGTTTCCTTTGACGAGGCCTTGGAGCCGTTCTTGATGACGGATAGAATCCCCCGCAGGCGTCAGATTAAGGAGACTTGACGCGAAGGTATCTCATGCAGCGGCGACCTCAGGCGTCCCTTTATTGAGACGGGTTAAAACTCCAGTGGATTTTTCAGTATCGTAGAGTGCGAGGACGAACGACTTGACGAAGATGAACGGCAAACGATCTTGCCGAGGAGAATTCTTGAATTTCCGCGCGGACTGCTGCAACTCCGCACTGGCCGATTGGCACATGTCCAATGATACAGCCGCGTCAACGAACGACGTTTCCAGCGCGTGTAGAAGCATCTCCGTAGTTAAAGCCACGTGCGCGTCTAGGTCGTCAACCCGAGTACCTGGGTAATCGAACTGAGGGAAATACAAGTTCAGATGATTCCAGGTGCTGGCCAGCACCTCTGCGAAACGTTAGCTACTGATTTATTGCACCGGAACATTGTTGAGACCAACACTTGGTCGTTGATCGAACTCGACCTTCACGATTGAGCGACTATCTAAAACTCGAAAGACCGGTATGCCTCCGCAACCATTTTATCGCTCGCCGGGCTCAGATCGAGTTTTCCAAGACCGAGCCGGAACTGAAGCTCATGGGCGAATTTGTGACCGCGGCAAAGATGACACATCCCTGCCGACGTTCAAGGAGTAGGCTAACAACGCAACAGCTGGACGATCCTTGGTCCGGATCCATCCAGGAACGCAAAGTCCGCCCGCACAAACATCGCCAGGTCTAGGGACTGTCAGCCTGGTCGCCCTATGCTTCGTCTTGCCAAGGGCGCGCGGACACCGGGTTGTGCCCCGCATCAAGCTGAATCAGACGATGGCCGGACGCGCGGTTTTGGGTTTGATTACCAGGCAACCTCTCGAGCTCCCGCGGTCATCGACGGCTTTGCCGCCATACCGTTTGCTATCTGATTGCCTCGCAAGATAGCCATCTTCTACGGACCGCTGGCAGGGCAGGCGCCGACGGTCCCAATCCTTTTGAGGAGGCCTGCTGGCCTCCCTCCTTGCAATTCTCATTGATATGTCGCCTAGTTAGCGGGTAGATTCTTCCCCCCGGTTGCGACGAAACTCACGCAGTCACCTCGGTTCTTGAAGACGGCATAGGTTTCCCAACCGCCCTTTTTGCACTCGTCCTTCGTTGTGGGGGGCGGGGGTGCGACTATCATGTCGTCGTACATCGTTTCGGGCCATGCGTTGCCAAAGAAGAGCCTTGCGATCGGGTCGCTGATGACGGAAGGAACGGATATCGCACCGCTCATGATCGCTGTGTCTGTCAGATCGAGGATAGAGAAATGGAGCAAACCGCCGTCCTTCCCCAACCGTGCCTTGTACCGGCCGTCGGTCGGTAGAGACCCGATGTATGTGGCGAATCCGGGGGGGGGGGGGTAAAGAGCCCATTGGCATTGCTGACTGCCATATGGACCATTCCACCGCCGATTGCCTGGTTGTGAATCCGGAATTCCGCCGAGTCAATAGGCTCATTATACGGCCCCCCGGCGGCGCCTGAGCCGACCCCAATGAAGACGATTTCCGGCTTCGAGGTGTTGGTTATGTCAAAGGTGATCGTGTATGTCCAATCGCCCGAGTCGTGCGATGTCGGGATCGTGCGGACATAGCGGCGGTCGAGTCCACTGGTCGGGATCTTTCGATGAATCTCGCCGCTCGTGACTGTGAACGCCGAGTCCGGATCCTCAAGATGGGACCCCAACCTCGCATCGAAGTGATCTATGAACGTGTTGCTTGCCGCCAGAGCACTTGCTGTGAGCAGCGTCAGCAATAGGACTAGACCAACTGCCAGCATCTTTGGCATCGTACTCATGCGATTCATATAATCCTTGCCTTTCTGTCATTTTGGGGTGTTATTAAGCGCGTCAACACCACTTTATTGGGCAACTGTGACATACATCCGCTGCATGTCAATCGCTTTTCCAAGTCTTCCGGTACGGCAGGCTGGCCATCGGATTCTTCAAAGAACATGTAGAGACACACATTGACTTTAGCCTTTTCGTCATGGTCGTTATACTGCTGGCGAAGACCATCAAATGACAGAGTTGCGTAGCCTGTGATCGTGTTCGCCGTTCGCGCGCTCTTTTGAGGCTTTGAAGCCGTGGGGTCTTCATCCATCATC
>JASLXL010000194.1 GCA_030740335.1 SAR202 cluster bacterium
ATCGTGAGCGCGGCAGGGTCACGCCCGGCCTCCTCCGCCAGGTCACTGAGCTTTTCGCGTGCTTCGGCAACCTCTTCTGGCGACCTGCCAATCGGTATCCAGCCATCGCCGTACTCCACGATGCGCTTGAATACCTGTGGAACATGGCTGCCGAACAGCAGTGGTGGGTGCGGCTCCTGGGCCGGTTTCGGGAAGCAGTACAGCGGCGGGAAGTCGTAGTACTTGCCGTGCCACTCGCTCACCTCTTTGGTCCAGAGCTCCTTCATCACGCCCACCGCCTCACGTGCCTGGGTCCAACGGTGCGGAAAGTCGGCGCCGAAAATCGCCGCCTCCTCTCTGTGCGAGCCCGTGCCGATGCCAAGCAGAACCCTGCCGCCACTATACATGTCGAGGGAAGCCACTTCCTTGGCAAAGGTGAGCGGGTGACGCTCCGTGACCACGCACACCGCCGTCCCAAGCAACAACGTCTTCGTGACCGCGGAGGCTCTCGCGAGTTGGATCAGTGGGTCGGGAATATCGCCCCATAGTCGCGGGATGTCGATTTCCGTCTCCACCGGCAACACCGGCTGCTCTCCCGTCCAGATAGAGTCGAAGCCCATCTCCTCGGCCCGCGGCGCAAGATCCGCGATATCGACTGAGTACGATGTCAGTATGGTCCCAAGACCGATGTGCATTAATCCCTCACCCTGTGTCAAAAGGCCCGATCAACAAAACGACAGTCTACTCGGCAATAGGCTCGTGGATCCCCTGGTCGTCACGATGCGGGTTGCCGCCGAATCCGATGTATGCGAGATCCTCGTCACCCGTGTTTTTTGTATAGTGCTTCAACCCTGGAGGCGTGTATATCCACGCGCCCCGCTCAACGACCCGTTCCTCATCACCCACTCGCATGATTCCGCGACCCTTGATGACGTAGTAATACATCGGTGTCTGGTGCTCGTGGGCCTCGTACTCACCGCCCGGGCCGAACGTATCGACGCCCAGCGCCCGGTCGTAGTCGCCCGTGCCCGGCAGCGGCGCGTCCATCGGCCTGCCTTTAACATATTTATAAGTGCTGCCGTCCACAGCCTTAAGGGTGTGGTTTGAGTATTCCCCGGACCAGGTCATCCACTCGTCCTCGGTAAAAACGTACTTTGGCATGTTTTTCAGGTTCCTTCTCCATTCGTTCCTAGTGACTCGGTGGTTAAGAACTTGTCATCTACGCGACAAGGCCTACTCGGGGAACCGCTCGTGGATCCCCTCGTCATCTCTCAGCGGGTTGCCGCCAAACAGAATGTACGCAAAATCCTCGTCGCCCGTGTTCTTCGTGTAGTGCTTCAAACCCACGGGCGTGTAAATCCAGGCGCCTCGGCCAACCACCCGTTCCTCATCGCCCACGCGCATAATTCCGCGACCCTTGATGACGTAGTAGTACATCGGGGTCTGGTGTTCGTGGGCCTGGTACTCGCCACCTGGGCCGAACGTGTTCACCCCAATGAGCCTGTCGTAGTCGCCCGCGCCCGGAAGCGGCGCATCCATCGCCCTGCCCTTCACATACTGATAGCTGCTCCCGTCCACGGCCTTGAGAGTGTGGGTCTCGTACCCCGCAGACCACGTCATCCACTCATCCTCGGTAAAAACGTAACTTGGCATTGTTGAGTAAACCTTTCGAGCCATCTCGGTATGGTTTCGGCGCATTGATCGAAGTGACTGGCCCAACCCTACTCGTCAATCGGCTCGTGAATCCCCTGATCGTCGCGATGAGGGTTACCGCCGAAAAAGATGTACGCAAAATCCTCGTCGTCACCCGTATTCTTCGTGTAGTGCTTCAGACCCACTGGCGTATATATCCATGCGCCCTTGCCCACAACTCGTTCCTCATCGCCTACACGCATGATGCCGCGGCCCTTGATCACGTAGTAATACATCGGGGTCTGATGTTCATGAGCCTGGTACTCACCACCTGGGGCGAACGTGTTGACGCCCAGGAGCCGGTCGTAGTCGGAAGCCCCTGGTAGCGGCGAATCCATGGGTCTGCCCTGGATATGCCCATAGCTGCTCCCATCAACGGCCTTCAGGGTGTGTGTCACGTAGTCCCCGGACCATGTCATCCACTCATCCTCGGTAAACACGTACTTTGGCATACTGAAAAATCCTTTCAGGCCTCTACGCCCATTTAGGTGGGCACGCGGGCCGACGGCGCGGGCAGAGTGTAGCAACGTTGTTTGAACCCGGCAAGATGTTTGGTATCCTCGGCCTGAAATTAGACTAGTGCTCTAGTATTTGTGCGCTGTCTTAAAAACAGGAGCTCATTTCGGCGCCACAGGCGAATCGTGGTGCGTTTCAGCTCTCAGTCATGCTGAGGAGGTCCCCGACTAAGTATCTGGGGTAGGCGCCACACACACTGCCCTCGAGCCAACCCCAGATCCCCAGACCATTCGCGTCCGCTCAGGGTGCTACGAGTTGGGTCGCCACAATAGGCCCTCATTTTTGAGAGAGGTACAAACGATGAACCAACGAAGCACATTGCTCCCATCCGCCGTCGAGGCCATCGGCGACACCCCACTGGTGGAGCTGTCTCGCATCACTCGAAACGTCGACGGTCGCATCCTCGCAAAGCTGGATCACCTCAACCCCGGCTTCTCGAAAAAGGACCGCATCGCCCGCCAGATCATCGAAGACGCGGAAGCCGATGGAACCCTGTCCCCAGGCCAGACCGTCGTCGAGCTCACCAGCGGCAACACCGGTACCGGCCTGTCCATCGTCTGCGGAATAAAGGGCTACCCATTCGTCGCTGTCATGTCCAGGGGCAACTCGATGGAGCGAGCACGAATGATGCGCGCCCTTGGCGCAGAGGTGGTGATCGTAGACCAGGCGGAGGGCGCAATCCCCGGCCAGGTCTCGGGAGCAGATCTTGAGTTGATCGAGGCAGAGGCCATACGCCTCGTCGAAGATAGGGGTGCGTTCAGGGCCGACCAGTTCCTGCTGAAAGGGAACTTCAGAGCCCACTATGAGAACACGGGACCGGAGTTCCTGGCCCAGTCCAATGGCGCCGTCGACGCATTCTGCGACTTCGTTGGCTCCGGCGGCAGCTTCGCCGGCTGTGCAGCCGCCTTCAAGGGTCACAACCTCAACATTCAGTGCTACATCGTGGAGCCCGTAGGAGCCGCCGTACTGGCTGGCCAACCCATAACGGACCCAAACCACCGAATTCAGGGAGGTGGCTACTCACTTTCAGATCTGATCTACATAGAGCCGCACATGGTCGACGGCTACCTCCAAGTGACCGACGATGACGCCATCGCCAACGCTCGCCGACTAGCCCGCGAGGAGGGCATCTTCGCCGGCTTCTCATCGGGTGCCAACGTCGCCGCAGCGCTCCAACTCCTGGACGGCCCATGCAAGGGAATGTCAATAGCGATTCTAATCTGCGACTCCGGCCTAAAGTACCTCAGCACCGACCTCTGGGAGTAGCCGCCACCGGCGTGCGTATCAATATGGGGTGGGCAGAGGCACCTCTTTGCGTTGATTCCGAAACGACCTTCCAACCCGGGAGGTGATTCAAAAAAAGCACACCCCTAGATCGGGGGCTGGCTGGCGCTTCCAAGTGTGCAGAACTTCAGATACGATGATGATAGCTTCTCTCTGGGTTGTGCAGAGGGGCTGTGCCCCTCTGCCGGGAGCCTGAGGGTGTCCCTCAGAAAACTTCTATTTCTTATATTTTTTATATTTTTTTTCTTCTTGGCGAGAGGTGAAATCGAGCGCACGCAACACCTTATTGCAGCCTCCTGAGCCATCCCTGCGTGGCCAGCGCCAGGACAGACGCCCCAACCGCTGCGATTCCAAGCACCGAGAGCGTACCCTCAATACCGAACGTGTCAGCCGCCAATCCCGCTGGAAGCACACCTAGGAACGCGATTCCCAGACGCATCTCGTTGACAGACATGAGCCGTCCTCTGAACCGGTCCTCCGCATGCTCCATGATCAGGGCCTGGGTCAAAACCCTTTGACCTGCCTCTCCCAGGCCAAATAACGCCAGCACCGCCACGGCTACTATATACGACGTCAACATAGCCACCACCACGAGCGCAACACCGGAAGCGACCCCGGCGATCAGGAAGATGAGGCCTCTCCCCGTGCGGCCCACCGACGCAATCGCCAACGATCCGGCCAGCGCACCGCCTCCCGCCGCGCTGACCAGCAGGCCCAGAGATTGCGCATCGCGGTCCAACACATCCACCACCAATACGGGCAGCAGCGCCCGAAGTGGAGTGGTCAATAGGGACACCGACAGCGCCACGAGGAGCATCACCAACACCAGTCTGTCATGCCAGATATACTTCAGCCCCGAGGCAATCTCCGATAGCATCGGAGATCTAACCGGAGTGGCGTCTGCTGCCGGTCGCTTTACCAACAACGTGAACATCACCGCGACAACGCTCAAGCCCGCGATGGCAGAGTAGACGCCGCCAGGGCCGAACCAGCCATAAAGCGACCCGCCCACGACCGGGCCGATGAGTATCGAGCCGCTCATGCCCGCCCCCGCGAGGGCCACGGCGTTGCCAATCATCCGTTGGCCGACGATCTGCGGTACCAGCGCGTGGCGTGCGGGTATTGTGAGAGCCCACGCCACCCCCTGTACCAGCGCCGTGGCCAGCAGATGGAGCCAGGTGATCGTGTCGGTGGCTACAGCCACCGCGATAAACACACCGTTGAGCCCAAGAGCGATCTGGCCCAGCATGACCAACGCCTTGCGATCCAGTCGGTCCGCGATGGCACCCCCGAGCAGGGACAGCAACAACAACGGCGCAACCTCCGCCACCACGACGGCGCTCAGGATCTGGGGTGAATCGGTGAGCTGGTACACCAGAAACCCACGAGCGACCTGATTCATCTGGCCCGCGGTCACGGCGAAGTTCGTCCCCATCCACAGCAACGCAAAGTCGCGGTTCGCCAGTGAGCCCAGCGCATGACGCCAGGCCGCAGTGTAGCCGGGTCGAGGGTCAACAGGGTCAAGTGGGATGTTGGTCTCCGAATCCATCGTAGTGCTGCGTACTTATGGTGCGGCAGGACCCGAAAGACATGAGCTCCGCCCGCACCAAGCGTGCGCAGCACCGTCAAATTGAAACCGGCATATGATATCCTCTCCGCTGACAGAAAGATATTCGGACTTAGCAGGAGGACGGCACCACATGGCGGACAAGAAGCTGCGAGCAGGAGTGATCGGAGCCAGGCTAGGTGCGGCCCACGCGTATGCCTATGCGAACTCGTCGGAGTATGAACTAGTAGCGGTTTGCGATCTGTTTCCAAAGGTTATCGACGAGATGTGGGAGAGGGCCAAGCTTCCAGAGGGCTCGGTACGCACCTACACCGACTACAAAGAGATGTTCGAAAAAGAAAACTTGGACGTCGTCAGCGTCACGGTACCAGACCACCTGCACGCCGATCCGGTATGCGACGCGGCGGACGCAGGCATAAAGGGCGTCTTCAGCGAGAAGCCGCTGACCATCAACCTCGAAGACGCAGACCGCATTATCGACGCCGTGAATCGCAACGGCACCAAAATGTCCGTCGACCACACTCGGAGCTTTGTCCCTGTCTTCCGCGAGGCCAGAGAGTCGGTCCGGAATGGCGATCTAGGCGGACTGACCCGTATCGTCGCCCACATGGGCGGACACAGATCCATGCTGTTCCGCAATGGCACCCATATCGTCGACCTCATGGGCTACTTTGCGGAGTCGAGGCCGAAGTGGGTGCTTGCTGTCCACGAGCAGGGATTCGAGGACTACGGCACCGTTTACAAGGGTGAAGGCGGCAAGGACCCGGCACTCGACCCCGGCTCGACGCTAATTGTCGAGTATGAAAATGGCGTAAGGGCCATTCTGAACTCGGCAAAGATGACTCCAGCCATTACCGAGATCGACGTGATGGGCCCCAAAGGACGAATCAGGGCTGACGATGCAGGCGGAAGCCGCTTGCTATCCGACACCGTCGAAGGCGCGGTAACCCTCGACCCAAGCTTCGACCACCCGGGCTACCCTGAGTTCTTCGGGGACGCCCTCATCCCGGCGGTCCAAGAAATGGCCCAGATGGTCCTCAACGGCGCAGAAAGCAGCTCACCACCCGAGCGCGGGCGCGACACCCTGGAGATCATGCTAGGTGCACTACTCTCCCAGGACGACGGCAACATCAAAGTAAACCTGCCGCTCCCAAGAAACTAGTACTCAGCGCCACCCGATAGGGGCAGGACGATGGTCCGTCCCCACCACCATGCCATGTTACCCTGAGCAGAGCAAAGGGTCTGGGGCGAAGGGGTACCACGTGAATTCGACTGGCAGGAAGCGCCTCATCGTGACAGAAATCAAAAGGCCCGCGAACCTCATGGCTCGCGGGCCTTTTGTGTGTGCTAGGTGCAGCTTGTGCGAAGCTAGCCCTTTATCTTCACCAATCGCCCCGTAGCCGACGATTCGACCGCCGCGTCGATCACTTCAAGGACATGCACCGCATCGTCGATGGACGTCGGTGCCTTGCCGCCGGTCCGCGACGCCTCCATGTGCTGCAACATGAAGTCCTCGCCCGCTG
>JASLXL010000195.1 GCA_030740335.1 SAR202 cluster bacterium
CCGCCGCTTGATCCTGTCTAACGTCAGCGCCCTTGGGACACATTGAGGTAATTGCGTAACGGAGGATTTCTGGCTCATCGTATTGACCGAAGGGAACGAAGATGAGGCAGGAACCCATGAGCGAGAAAGCTCCGGCCGAGACGGTGGTCAGGGATAGTTGGCTTACTTCAACGCCTGCTAGCGTCCCCGTTCGCCGTTTCGGGCGATCCGTGGCAAGATCAGCCCATGACGTTGTGGCACCGCCTGCTTTTTCGCGCCGCCGTTCGGGCGTCCAGCGATCCGCGGCTGCGGGCCAAGGTTCGAGACGTGTTCGACAAAGAAGTGCGCCCTCGCGCCGAGGATGCTTGGCGCCGCGCCGAGCCGCGTCTGGATGCCGCCCGATCCGACCTGCGTGACGCGACGAAGGCGGCCGATCCGCGCCGCGACCCAGCGCGATTCGCCGGCGAAGTGATCAAGCGCTGGCGCCGACGCTAGCAGAGAGGTTGGCCGAAGGTTGCAGCGACATGAGGATGAAAGTTGCATGATTTCAAACCAACATAGGACTTTCCCCGCCGAAACGTGACGCGCCTGAAGTCTGCTTCCGGGCCCTTGACCTGCCCCCCGAAAAGTGGTCCGGGACGATTGGGAGGATTTGGCGCATTCTGACCTTTGCGAAGGAGGAACGAATGAGCCGCAAACGCTATGCCCCGGAACAGATCATTGGCATGCTGCGCGAGGCTGCAGTCGGTTTGGCGCAGGGTGAGAAGGTTGGATTGATCTGCCGCCGACTGGGAGTTTCTGAACAGAGTTACTATCGCTGGCGTCGTGAGTACGGCGGCATGAAGGTCGACCAGGCGCGTTGGTTGAAGGATCTCGAGCGGGAGAACACCCGTTTGCGTAAGGCGGTGTCGGATCTGACGTTGGACAAGCTGATCCTCAAAGAGGCCATTGAGGGAAACTACTGAGCCCGGCTCGCCGCCGGCGTTGCGTTGATCACCTGCAAGCGAAGCTGAAGGTGACTGAGCGTCGCGCTTGCTCCGTGATCGGGCAGCACCGCTCGACCCAGCGCAAGAGGCCCCACGGTAGGCAGGATGATGATGTCCTGACTGCGGACATCGTCCGGCTGGCCAGCCAATACGGCCGGTACGGATATCGCCGGATCACGGCGTTGCTACGAGCCGGGGACTGGCCTGTGAACGCCAAGCGGGTTCAGCGCATCTGGCGGCGAGAGGGGCTCAAGGTCCCCCGGAAGCAACCGAAGAGGGGCCGTCTGTGGCTTCATGACGGGTCCTGTATCCGTCTGCGGGCGGCGTGGCCCAACCATGTGTGGTCATACGACTTCGTCATGGATCGCACCCATGACGGCAGGGCGTTCCGCATGCTCACGGTGATCGACGAGTTCACACGTCAGTGCCTGGCGATCCCCGTGGATCGCAAATTGAACCCGGAAAGCGTTCTCGAATGCATCGCCGGCCTGTTTGTCAGGCACGGGCCACCTGATCACATTCGTTCAGATAACGGTGCCGAGTTCACCGCCAACGCCGTGCGGGAGTGGTTGGGGCGGGTTGGGGTGAAGACGCTCTATATCGAACCGGGAAGCCCGTGGGAGAACGGCTACAACGAAAGCTTCAACGGCAAACTCAGGGACGAGCTTTTGAACACGGAGATCTTCTACACGCTGAAGGAGGCACAAGTGCCGATCGATCGCTGGCGACAGCATTACAACACCATCCGGCCACACAGCTCACTGGGCTACAGACCACCGGCCCCGGAAGCCATGTTGCCACGCCCTGCTGACCAGGCCTACGCTATGTTCCTGCCTGAACAGCAGGGCATAAACCCGCGCCAGACTCTCTCATAGGAGATGGACCACTTCGTGGGGGCAGGTCACTCGGCCGCTGCAAGACTTCCGCTGCTGCCCGCATCAAGGTGTCCGACCGCCTCTGATATTGTCTGCTTTTGGCTATTAGCGGACCTCCCAACGTTGGCCGGCTGGCGTCTGCTTCTAGCCCAACAGCAGACCTAAGACGAAACGTCCAGTTCGTCAGGCCCCGTGGGCGATCGCATCTAGGTCCGCCCCACCAACCACCGCGCCCGGCCCACACGCATCGCCTCCAAGGTTCGAGACACACAGCAATCCAGTGCCTTCCGCCATGCTCATGGCCTCGAGTAGCGGCTGGGTCGCCACATTGCTAGCAAATCAATCGATTAGGCGCCCGGCGGCGGCAGCGCGTCGTCGTCTAGGCTTGGCTGTGTCGGGCCAAGTAGCAATGGGGTATCCGGCACTTGTACGCCCATCGCGGCCAGTGCCGCCCTGGTGCGTGCTTCAAGCTCGGCGTCGCTGAGGTCCTTCACGTCCAGGTTCCCCGATACCTCGACCTCGACCTTGTCGCCATACCTTCTTGCCGCCAACTTCGACATCAACCATTTACGAGTATCGATCCTCAGCTTGGCGCGTTGCACCTTCTCAGCGTCAAAAACGCGCTCTATCGAACCGTCCGCCGCCTCGCGGTCAACGTAGTCTTCCGAAGCATCGTCAGCGATCTCCACGATCTCGTCGGCCCACGTATCCATCTGTGCCGCGCGCGCGTAGGCGCTCCTGAATGTGGGTTGGACAGCCAGCCATCTGTAGACGGTGCTTTCGCCCGGCATCTCGGGGGCTTCGCATATTTCGCGCAAAGTCTGACCTTCGATGAGGCGGACACATATTTCCAGGGCGATCTCCTCTTTGTACTCGGATTTTCGGCCCGCTCGTTTGAGCGGTCTGTCTCTGATGGGTTTCGTCATCATGCTGGCTGTTCGTTGGTTGAGCCGGTGTCGCGGCCCGGAACGGGAAGGTTCCGGCCACTCGCGTCCCCGATCGTAGGCCGCCCATCAAGCACGCCATGAAAAATCCCCAGAAACAGTAGAACCTCACCAAGGAAGATCCTCTTCGTGTTTCGGGCCATATATTGCTTGAAATGAAATCTCGCGATCTTCTTCTTCCTTAATCTTGTTTTCGATTGCTTCCATGAGTTCTGTCTTCCGGTCTGGAAGAACAAATCCTGGATCTTCAGCAACAATGTCTTTCGCAATATTGGCCATGTTCATGCCGGAAGTACCGGGCGCAATATCATTCGGCTCCCCCGCGACATATTTGATTAGTTCGGCGTAGAATTTGCCCTCATCTTCATCCGCCCTTTTCTTCCAGAACTCCTCCATTTTCTCCGCCGAATCAAATCCCCAAAACTGGTATTCATGCTCTGAGAAGAATTGAACGTCAAAGATGTATGAGATAGCACCGAAAATTCCTCCTGATGCCACGTCCAAGTACGTATGGTATCGATCAACGGTTCCATCACCCAGGGCAGCCACCCAAACATGATTGTATCCGTCTGCCAGACAACGAAACGTATCCGACGTTCTTCCCTCTTCGATGTGCTCCTGAATATCAAAGAGTGCAAGCCGGCCATCAAACAGGTCGGCAAATGAGATTTTTTCTCTCGTCCCGTAAACGATGGGCGAACGAATAAGCATGGTTCTCTTCCTTCTATCTTGCTTGATCAGAGACCTCACGAAATCACCTTGAAAGTTGAGCCGCGAATACCAAGATACAGTGGCAGCGGTCGAGCAACTGATTGACGCGGTGGAGCGAAGCAATGAATACGCAGTTCGCGACGAGGACGACCGGAATAGACGCCTAGAAGAATTGAGGGCGGGTAGGTCTTTGCTCAGCACAAAGGGCGGTGCAGGAGTTGGGGTATTGGCTGCGGTGCTGACCTACCTGGCAATTAAGTTTTCTGATGGCATTATTGGTGGCTTGGCTGATCTAGCGTTTGAAAACTTGCTCAGACTTGTTGGTAGTTAAGTTGAATCGACCTTGTGCAAATAAGATCACGCATCGGGCGCCTTCCTGATGGAGCCACGAAACCAGTAGATTTGCACCGGACACCCTTTGTGGCAGTCACCGGGATTTGGGTCGTAATAGCGACACAATCAAAACCCAGTTCGCACTTTTATCCTGTCGGGTGCGCCAATCTTTTTCCCGAGCTGTTAGATAGACGGACTACGCCAACGTCCACACATGACTCGAAGCAGACATAGGCTGGGTCTGGCCATTTGGTGGCTGTCCAACATCAACCCAGCATGAGTCGCTTCGCCTTGCAGGGCCCTTCCCGCTAGACTCCCTTCTGCTCAGTTCGCG
>JASLXL010000196.1 GCA_030740335.1 SAR202 cluster bacterium
GACAACAAACCCGACGGTAGCGTTCGCTCCGACGAAGAGCGGGTGCTCCTGAGCAACACGCTGATAGCAGAGGAGCTTGTTTCGGCTGTCATTGAGGACCGTGACGTCGCGGCGGTATCTAACGGCCACGATGGCCGAGCGGCACTGGAGATGATTATGGCAGTCCACGAGTCCCAACGGTTGCAGACGAGGGTCGAGTTCCCACTTCGTAACCGTGAGAACCCCTACGAGACATGGCTCGCCGAGGCTGGAGCTATGCCTCAGTAAACCGGCAGCATCGACATCCACCGCTCACCTGTCAAGATCGAGCCGCACATGTTGACTGGCGACCGATATCCCGCCATAGTATGCGCAGCCATGGACTGGATCTTTCTGTCGATAGCCAGCGCCGCGATCTTCGCCGTCGTCAGCGTGCTGGACAAATTCATTCTAATGCGCCACGCCCCCAGCGCAACGACGTTCATCGTGCTGCTGGGACTGCTTCAGCTACCCGCCGCCGCCGTGATGGTGCTCGTCAACCCGCCGGACCTACCTGCCACCGGCGCTTGGGCAATCGCCTACGCCTCTGGCCTGATTTGGGGTGTCTCGCTGGTGCTCATGTTCCAGGTGATGAGCAAGCACGAGGTCTCCAGGGTGCTGCCCGTCATCGCAACCTCTCCAGTGTATGTGGCCATCATGGCAATGGTGTTTCTCGACGAGGAGCTTACCCTGGCGCACTGGATCGCCATCGCAGTGACCGTCACCGGAGCGTTCATGATCTCAACGCGGCCTGTGCGAGGGTCGGTAGCAATTGTGCTGGGATGGTCCTTGGGTGTTTTACTGGCCGCCAGCGTTCTGGTGGCTGCCGCCCAGCTCCTGGGCAAAATAGCATTGAACGATATGACACTAACCAGCATGTTCCCTTTCCGAAGTCTGGGCCTCGCCTCGGGGTGCGTTGTCCTTTCTTTTAGACACTCCACCTACTCGGAAACACGAACGATGTTCTCCAGGATCAAATCGGGCGGATTCATGTTGTTGACCGAGGCCATCATCGCCCCGTTTGCCGCGCTGGTAACGATGTGGGCAATCATGCTTGGGCCAGTTTCTCTCGCCGTGACTCTGATGTCCTCCAGGCCGATGTTCGTTTTCGTTCTTAGTTCCATACTAAGCACGAGGCTGCTGCCCATGCTTGGCGAGCCTCTGGACAAAGCCACTTTGACGATTAAGGGAATGTCGATTGCCTTGATTATCTCCGGGGTAATTACGATTTCTGTCCTGTGACAAAATCCATAGCCGTGGAAGGCGAGGTACAATATACTGAGTGCCCCGAGCAACCGGAAAAAATGCCCACCCCCACGACTACAGATCACGCCAAAACCATTGCCGATGAGTTATCAGTCCAGACGTGGCGAGTTTCGGCAACAATTGAACTGCTAGACGGGGATGCCACGGTTCCGTTTATTGCACGGTATCGCAAGGAGGCCACCGGCACTCTCGACGAAGTCCAGGTTCGCGATGTCCGCGACCGGATCGCCCAACTACGACAACTGCACGACCGGCAAAAGATTATTCTAAAATCACTGAGCGACCGCGAGTTCCTCACCGACGAGCTACACATGAAGATCCTTGAGGCGTCGAATATGACCGTTTTGGAGGACATCTACCTCCCTTTCCGCCCAAAACGCAAAACCAGGGCTTCCATCGCCCGGGAGAAAGGGCTCGAGCCACTGGCAAAAGCCTTATTTGCCCAGGACGGCCTCGACCCGAAATCGGCCGCGACTGAATTCATTGACCCAGACAAAGGCGTCGAGTCTGTGGGAGACGCTCTTGCTGGGGCCCGCGACATCACCGCCGAGCGTGTCAGCGAGGATGCTGCAGCGCGAGCCCGTACGAGGCGTGTGTTTGCATCAGCAGGTTCTTTCCACTCGATCGTAGTAGTCGGCAAGGAGTCTAAAGGAGCCAATTATCGCGACTACTTCGACTGGTCCGAACCTGTCGGGGCCGCGCCATCCCACCGGGTCCTGGCGATGTTCCGCGGCGAAAAAGAGGGTTTCTTGAAGTTAACCGTCGGTCCCCCTGAGTCCAGGGCGCTCGGACCCATTGAAGATATGTTTGTAACTGGAGACGGAGCAGCATCACACCAGATTGCCGAGGCGGTTAAAGATGGCTACCGGAGGCTGCTCGCGCCATCCCTAGAGACTGAACTTCGCCGTGCATTAAAAAAGGCGGCAGACAACGACGCAATCTCGATTTTTGCTATGAACCTCCGCCAACTACTACTTGCACCTCCCTTGGGCTCGAAGAACATCCTGGCGATTGACCCGGGATTTCGCTCGGGGTGCAAGGTCGTCTGCCTGGACGAACAGGGCAGTCTTTTGCACGTCGAAACCGTGCATCCCCATTCTGGCAAGTCGGCCGCCGAGGGTGCCGAACGCACGTTAACCAAGCTGTGCGGGAAGTATGACATCGAGGCCATCGCCATCGGCAACGGCACGGCAGGTAGAGAGACAGAGCAGTTCGTCCGAAATATTGGCCTCGGAGGCGTCGCGGACGTCATCATGGTCAACGAGAGCGGCGCATCGGTCTACTCCGCTTCGGACGGCGCACGCGAAGAGTTGCCTGACCAGGACTTGACGGTTCGAGGCGCGGTCTCGATTGGTAGGCGTTTGATGGACCCGCTGGCCGAGCTTGTCAAGATCGATCCAAGGTCAATCGGTGTTGGACAATACCAACACGATGTCGACGATAGTGCCCTACAAAATGTCCTGTCCGATATCGTAATCAGCTGTGTCAACACGGTGGGTGTCGAGGTGAACACGGCCAGCAGCCAACTCCTCTCCCACGTCTCTGGCCTGGGACCACAACTCGCACGAAATATCGTAGCCCACGCCGCCGAGAACGGCCCATTCAGGTCGCGTAAGGCTCTCAAGGATGTACCCAGACTTGGACGAAAGGCGTTCCAACAGGCCGCCGGTTTCCTTCGGATCAGCGACGGGGACAATCCCTTGGACGGCAGCGCCGTGCACCCGGAACGCTATCCCATTGTACGGAGCATGGCGAAGAACTTGGGTTGTACTGTCGAAGCTTTGATGGCTGACCGGGAGAAAAGAGACGGTATTGACATCGCGGATTATGTGACAGAGGACGTCGGTGAACCCACGCTGATCGACATCATGGAAGAGCTATCCAGGCCCGGACGAGACCCCAGGGACCCCTACGAACACTTCGCCTTCGACGAAAGGGTTGAGAAAATAGAGGACTTGAGTCCAGGGATGAAGCTTCCCGGCGTGGTCACGAATATCACTTCGTTTGGCGCATTCGTAGACATTGGTGTGCACCAGGATGGGCTCATCCACATCAGCCATATGGCCGATCACTACGTCGCAAATCCAAGTGATATAGTTAGCGTCCAACAACATGTGACAGTCACCGTGATCGAGATCGACCTCGATCGCAGACGAATCGCCCTGAGCATGCGAGAAGCGGCGGGATAAACCAACGTCTGGGCAACCCACGAAACAATTGTCCCGTAGGTGATACAGCTAATTGAGTCACAGTCCGTCCTTGACCGTGCTACAGTCCGCGATCTTGGATATACACGAGAGCCTCCGATGGCTGGACTAGTTCTAAGGCGGCTTAAAGGCGACTGGGCACTGCTTCTCAGTCTACTGGTCGGCGTCTTCTCTGTTACCACCATCGCGGCAATGGCCCCGGTCTACCTATCTTCCTTGGAGCACCTGTCCTTCAGCACATCGCTCATTCGGACGTTCGGTCCGACGATGGATCTGGACATTTTTGCACCACAAATCGTGATCAATGAGTCGTCCCTCAGCGACGCCGACCGCCGTGTGGATCAGGCCCTCATCGATAATCTATCCGAGGTTTCCTTGGGACGAGAACTTCTCTACAAGGGTGGTCTTCAACTGGTAGGGTTACCTATCCGTCAACTGCCAAGTGAACCCCGAACTGGCGAGGTTGTCGCTCGGGGATATGTCCAGTATCTATCGGGTCTCGATAGCAACGTGAACTTTGTTGAGGGGCGCGCCGCTCGAAGTGTTGAACAGAGCCTGACAAATGTGGCACTTGTCGAAGCTGTGGTCAGCACAGCTACGGCCGAATTCTGGGATCTACTACTCGGCGACCAAGTTGTGCTTGTACCTGAGTTGCAGTCTACAGCACGGATTCAGGCCACTATCGTTGGCATCGTAGAGCCTGACGACCCCGAGTCAGACTATTGGGATTTCGCAGCTGGTCTCCTTAGCCCGGGGCCCACAGAGGAGATCCCTCCCCAGGGAATCCGCGTCGCACCACCCGAACCCGGAGAACCGCCAGTAGGGCTGTTCATAGGACGGGAAACGCTGACTAAGATCGTTGGGGCAAAATTCCCGGGGTCGGTCATCAGCCCCGTCTGGTTCGCCATGGTCGATAATGAGTCCCTGAAGGAATTCTCTCCATCCGAATCCAGGTCTCGTATTGAAGGCCTGGCAACGGACCTATCAAAGGTACTTCCTGGATCCTCGTTGGCCTCAACCTCGGTGCTACGCTTAATTCGCGGCGTAGAGCGTCGGTCATTCTTCTCCCGAGTTCCGCTGCTTGTGCTGCTGGCATTGATGATAGTAACGGTGTTCTTCTACCTGTCGATGGTCGTCGGATACCTCACACGGAGCAGGGAGAGAGACACTGCCTTGCTCACGACTCGAGGTGCAGGTCTCCTTCAGCTTTCGAGAATCTACGTGTTGGAAGCCGCCGCCATGGCCGCCATGGCCACTATTTTGACCCCATTCCTGGCTATCGGTATCGTATCCCAGACGGGCAGGCTCCCATTTTTCACCGACATTACCAATGGAGCTTCATTGCCCGTGATGGTCACTCCAGCACCATTTTTGGCAGCCCTGCTCGCCGGTGCGGCAACCGTCGTGATCATCGCGGTCCCAGGTATAGTGGGTGTCCGTCTGGGCGTACTGTTCCAGAGGTTGCGAACCTCTCGACCAGCCTCGCAGGGGCTACTTCACCGGTTTCACGCAGACATCGCTCTCCTGGTGTTGGGCGGACTGGCATTCTGGGAATTGCGATCACGAGGACACTTCGTGTCCGGAGGACTATTCGAAGAGGTTGAGGTCAACGAGACCTTACTCTTGGCCCCGATACTGTTCCTGCTGGTAGTGGCCTTGGTATTCATGCGATTGTTCCCGGTAGTAGTCCGTTTTATAGCGGGCGAATCGCCAGCACTAATCCATATCATAGTCGCGACTACCACAGGATGGTTAATAGCCCTGTTACTGTTAGAAGGTGACGCAGAGCTAGTGGCATCCGAATGGGGTCCACGTGTGGCTGGTGCTCTAGGTTTCGGGGCGGCATACTGGGCAACGATAAAGGCCAGCGGACGCCTGACGACATATGCGTGGCTCGTGGTCCAGGCAGGTTTCGTGGGTTGGTACCTGTACCTGAGCCCGCCCGATCCAGGCGAGTTGGCCTTCACTCCAACAATCGGCCTGATCCTCATGCTGCCCGTGCAGGCAGTATTCCCACTACTGAAGCAAGTTACCCGGTTTACTCCGGTCTGGATGGCGGTCGCAATATGGCACATGGCACGCAACCCGACCCAATACACATGGCTGGTACTACTCCTGGTACTGGCTACGGGGCTGGCCATTTTGGCCACCACCGTCGGAGGGACACTAGAGAAGAGCCAACGTGAGCAGGTCCTTTATGACATCGTGTCAGACTTTCGAGTAGACGAACTTGCTGCCGGCGGGCCGACGAATTCAGGTGCGATTCAACAGGGAATCGCCGAGTTACCGGGAGTGGCGGCAATGATACCGGCTCTCCGGCTAAGGGGTGAAATAAACATCTCCTCGTTCGAGCTAATAGGGCTGGAACCGGGTTCTTTTTCTCACTTTGCCTGGTATAGGGAAGATTTCTCCTCCAACAGCTTAAGGAATGTGATGGACCGTCTCCGGCCCACGAACCCGCTCAAGCCGCTGACGCTCCCTGATGACGCGACTACCCTGGGCATGTGGGTCAGACCCACCCAGCAGTTCCGCAGCGTGGCCCTGTGGGCCATGCTCAAGGACGGCAATGGAACCGTCGCATCAGTTACCCTCGGGAAACTGGATCAGACCGCATGGTCAAAGTTGACCACTGAGGTGCCCGTCCGCCTGGCAAAGCCCGTGTCCCTGGTATCAGTTCAGATATTTGAGCCGGGCCAGGGGAACGTACTGACCCCAGGAGAGATCTATATAGACGACATCCACGTGGGTCTCACTGATGGAACGACCCA
>JASLXL010000197.1 GCA_030740335.1 SAR202 cluster bacterium
ACCGCTCTTTGGAAGAAGGCTGTGTGATCCCTCTGAACCCACTGTAGACCGGCGCACACTCCTTGGCGGACCGCCACCGAAGACGGAATATTTGACCGCAATTCAACCAGGCCGGACTAATTCCCTTGCCCGTTACCAATGGTGAACGAAATGATAGTCGTGCAGTGTGACTTCGACGATACCATAACCGTCGGCAACGTCAGCACAGCCATCCGGGAGATGTTTGGCCCTGACTCCTGGACTTCGATGGAGGAAGAATACCTGTCAGGTAAATACAGTGTGGAGGAGAGCAATATACGGCAGTTCGCGCTCGTAAAAGCCGCTAGACAGGAGATTGTGGATTTCGTTCTGGGCGATGTGGTGATCAGGTACGGCTTTGAGGAGTTCGTAGGACACTGCCGTGGAGAGGGCATCAGGCTGGTTGTCGTGAGCGGCGGCCTGGACCTGTATATCAACCCGGTAATGGCACATCTGGGCTATGAAGACCTGGAGGTCTTCTCGGCAGTAACGCATTTCACGGCTGATGGCATCAGAGTTGAGTACACCGACCCATGGGGCAATTCTGTCATACAGGGCTTCAAAGAGGCCTTCGTGAGGCATCTGAAGCGAAATGGCGACACTGTCATCTATATAGGCGACGGCCTCTCGGACGTGACGCCCGCAGCCGAGGCCGACTACGTTATCGCCCGATCTTCGCTACAACGGTACCTCAGCGGCAAGGGCATCCCCTTCGTGGGATTTGAGACATTCAACGACGTGGGCAGGCACGTGCAAGAAATCCGGGAGCGTATCGGCGGTTGAAATTCAGACGCCCGGTTCTTCTAGAGGTCGGGGAAGGGATATCGGGTCTAGGAGCGGCGGCGGTGAAACAGACCTAAAAACCGGTCTTCGTAGTATTCAAACAGGCCCCAGTTGTCCAGTTCATGCTTAAGAACCTCGGGGTTCCCACCGTGTTCCACCTCACGAAAGAGCCTCTCAATCTGTTGAATGGCAGCCTGAGGCGCCCCCCCGAACCCTGAGTGAGGGTCCAAAAGTCCCCTGGCCTGGAATTCCTGGACGTTTCGGACCGCCGAGGACGAAGTGAACTCATATATGAACTTCAAGAGTGCGACGTCCCAGAGTTCATCGACTCCGACCATCACCATCGATAAATTCTCCTGACGACGGTCGAGATCGTCACTGATTCGCTGCGCGATCTCACTGGGAGTCCCACTCACGATGTTCACATTCTCGGCTTCGTTCTTGTATTGATACAGAATTCCCGAGCTGTTTGAGCCGAATTTACGCGACAAGTATCTGAAATACTCGTAGGCTTCGGAGCTGAAACCTTGTAGGTTCATCGCGTAGGTTGGAGTAACGACAGCCGGGCGTTCCGCGATCACCCTGCCGGTCCGGATCACGCCTTCGTCTTTACCTTGTTCCATCTCATGATAGATAGGCTCAGTGACCACGTAGTAGGCGATGTTGGTGGTGCCAAACGTCGCCAGATGCTGCTTCGGGAAGCGCACCACCCAGCTCTGTTCCACGGCTCGTATCCAGTCTCGTTCGCTCGTCATCGAATGCTTTGAGGCAACTGCTCTTTGTCCGTTGCGAGGGGATTACCTTGTGCCGGCGGTCAGTTCGCTACCGGCATACACGACCAACTCTACCATGTATTGATGCTAGTCGGGCAGGAACCCGGTGTCAAGGACGGCCACACCCTCTGAGTGATAGGGAATCCACCGGGTTTAGGCAGCTATTGACAACCGTTCCCGGACCGGTTGGTACGAATCCTTAACTTTGAAGCAAGGGGTGGAGTGGGTCTCGAAAACGCCGTAATCAGGGGGTCTGTACTCAATTGGCTGGATGTTGACACCCCGCGGGGCCACCAATACAATGCCGTTCGTCGATCGCGGTGTGCACTCTTCACCCACGAGACAGTCTGCTATACCTTTCCGCTCGCGGGCCGTTGCTCGGTCCAAATTGGACCGCCCACTATCCAGCCGACAACGCGGTAACAGGCACATGTCGGGCGTCCATGACATGATCCTACTTTGACCATGTGCAGACTCACGGTCCGGTAATGCCTTACCGCACCGGTGTCCCTGCGTTTTATTGGTTCGAGTCCTTTCTCCTGGCCTGTGTGCTGGTGTAGATTCATTGCAGCCTGGGTGGACGAGGGAGTGGAGAGCTCCAAAAATATCAAAGGCTGAGAGCGTCGATGCGCACGCCTGCCGGCGGTGAACAGAGGCGGGGAATATGAACAGGATCGCAGTGTTTCTGGCCGACGATCAACCCATCGTTCGACAAGGTGTTGCCTTACTACTACAGGAACAAATGGATATCGAAGTTGTGGGGGAGGCTTCGGACGGCCTGGAGACCCTTGAGAGTGTGCAGATATCGAACCCGGACGTTGTACTCATGGATATCTCGATGCCGGGAATCTCTGGTCTGGAAGCGACAAGACGGCTCATAAAATCCATACCCGGTCTAGCGGTACTCATCCTGACGGTACATGAGAGAGGAGATTTTCTCTTCCAGGCCTACAGGCGGGTGCGCTTGGATATCTGCTCAAGACCGCGACAGTAGCGGAGTTAATCGGCGCGATCCGGACAGTCTACGCAGGTGAGGTATTCATATATCCCCGATTCATATATCCCCGTATGGCGACAAAGCTAGTGGGCGATTATCTGATGCGCGTCCAATCGGGCCACACCGCGGACACCTATACACAACTTAGCTTGAGGGAACGTGAGGTGTTGCCATTGCTGGCGGAGAGTCACAGTAACCGGGAGATCGCGGGCCAGTTTCACCTGAGCCCCTACACCGTGCAGACCTACCGGCAGCGGATCATGCGCAAGCTAGACCTTCACAATCGGACCGAACTGCTACGGTACGCTCTCCGCAAAGAGCTTATAAGTCTGGATCCTTGACGTCCTCGGGGTTGTCCCGGTTGGAAGTACAAACCCGCTACTCCGGCTTGATACGCCCCCGGTAACGCGGTTGGGGACAGAGTTGCGATTATCTGCCAACGGCCGTTTGGCGCATTCGGAATATAAGCCCGGCCCATCTAATAGGTCAGCTTAGCGCCTGCCTTAGGCACGGCGGCAACGAATGCGGCGAATCCATTTGCCCGGCCTGCGCCGGCACTACCGCTTCATCGTTCGTCTCAAGCACAGGCCGGCCAGACCGACCAGGAATGCGAATACAGACATGTCTAGTGCCTTCGGGCCACCATGGACAGGTGCGTTGCACCCACCACCACCTCCTGATTCCGGCTGCGCGGCTGGCGGCTGCTCCGACGCGGGTGCGACGGTTGCGGTGAGGGCTGGCGTCGGTGTGATGGTCGCCTCAGGCTCCGGAGTGGGCGTTGATTCGACCGCGCTGATTGTTGCCGATTCAGGTTGCGGCGTCAGACTGTACGGGAGAAACGTCGGTCGGGCGATTGGCGTGGGCCTGGCGGTGCCGGTCTCGGGTGGTACGTACTCCGGTGCACCGATACTCTCTCTCCACAGGTTTTCCAGTCTTAATCGGCCAACACCGTAAGCCTCCTGGAGGGCGTCCTCCATGTTTGCCCCTCCCTTCAGACTAGTCATCAGCTCTTTCATTTTCTGAGGACCGAACTGCCTCACCATAAATCTGATCAGGCTGCGAGACTCGCCATAGAAGATGATCACGTCCTCCGGGATTCCAGGAAGTGTCGCCATCGATGTGATGGGCAAGAGGCGGTCGGTCTCCAATGCGAACTCCAGCGCGATGTCGTAAGAAAAGCCAGGCGCGATGTTTCCATACTCGGCCAGCCCTTCGTCGAGCCATTGTGGAACGTTGCTGAATACGCTGTCTCCCGCGCGGTGAGTCAATATGTGCGTGACCTCGTGGGATGCCGTGCCGGTGGCTGCCCTGCCGCCGCCGAGGACCAGGAGGGTTCCGACGTTGGTAAAGGCTTGCCCTTCGGTAATCAGTTCCCTTCTGATGGTGGTGCTCCCGGGAGGCAGGGCCTCGAGCATCTCCTTGACGTTGTTATACATGTTGACTCTGATTGGCTCCTCTGTGTCGGCGCCCAGAAGAGGCCCCATGAAATCGATCGTCTGGATTATCGCGTCCAGAATTAGATCCGCACGCGTTTTTACCGGGCCGTGATAGGCGACCGTCACCGGCCCCTGGGAAACCTCATTCCACTCGAACCGAGGGTCCTGGTAGATAAACTCCACCGGCTCCGTGTCCAAGCGCTGTCCCTCGGAGTCTTC
>JASLXL010000198.1 GCA_030740335.1 SAR202 cluster bacterium
TCGGGGGAACCCCCCAGAAATAAAAACCTTTGCGGGTGGGTGGGTGGGAATAACTCACCTCGGTATTTGGGTTAGCCTCTGGTCAAACATAGGGCGGGTGGCGGCAGGCGGCGTGTGGAACTCACGGGAAACGCACCTGAACTAGACTTCCCAGGCAACCCGATAGTCCAGGTCGTCGCTGCCCGTGCAGATGGGCGCCGCCGCTGCATCCTGGGTCCGGAGTTGGTTTCTGCAGCCGAATTTGGCCGTGCAAAGGTCTTGCGCGTCCTTGTACGGGCAGCGCCATGTGGAGACCTGGGTGGCCGTCTCCGAGATGTCTTTCAATATCTCGTTCAGCCACGCAATGCTGTCCTGGTAGCGCTGCCTGTCCACTTGCCGTTCCGGGTCCTTCATACGGGCCTTTCTAGCTGGTCCGGCGAAACGGGTCACTCGGGACTGGCGGCTGGCACCGTCTCCGCCGGCTCCTCGGTACTCAGCAGCAGCTTGGCCATATCCACGCACGCCATGGCGTCTCCACCGTAACCATCGGCGCCCATCTCGTCGGCGAAGTCCTGGGTCACCGGTGCGCCGCCGACCATTATCCGGACCATATCCCGCACCCCGGCCTCCTCGAAGGCAGTTATGGTCTTCCCCATGTTGGGCATCGTGGTCGTCAGCAGGGCCGACATCCCCAGTACCTGGGCTTCGTGCTCCATCACCGCGTCGATGAACTCATCGGGTTTGGTGTCGACCCCCAGGTCGTGGACGATGAACCCGGCGCCCCTGAGCATCATGATGCACAGGTTCTTGCCGATGTCGTGCAGGTCTCCCTTGACCGTGCCCATGGCCACCGTTCCTAACGGCTTGACACCCGACGCCGAAAGTATGGGATCCAGGTGCTTCATTCCCGCTTTCATGGCTCTTGCGGCCACCAAGACCTCGGGCACGAAGATCAGATTGTCCCGGAACTTCACGCCCACGATCGACATGCCAGCGATCAGGCCGTCGTCCAGGACGGTATTGGCCGAAAACCCCTGGCCCAACGCCTCCTCCGTCATCCTGTCCACATCGTGCTGACGGCCTGTGATGAGCGCGTGAGCGATGTCCTGCATCAGCGGGTCGGCCTTCTCGACCAGTCCCGAGATGTGCTCCAACTCAAAGGGCCTGGTGACGTATTCCAGTTCCTTTTTGATACCTTCGTTTTCAATCGGCATTCGGCGTCTCTACCTTCCAGGAGGCGGCATTCAGTCATTATTCCGGTCGGACTCACTTCTTGTCAACCGCGGTCGAGCCGAAAACGCCTTGATAGGGCCGGGTAGTGCATACCTCTGCTCACCACCAGCACATCCAAAGCCTGCCCTGAGCTTGCTGGGATGGACGCGGTAAACCTCGCTCTCAATCGGTTTCTTACAGGACTCCGGTTTATTAGGTCTGTCGCGTCATTCGACCATAACTTAACTCCGTGTGGTCTTCTGCTGCAGCACTTGGATGCGGGCATCAAGGTATAAGGTCTGGGTGCGATTTATTTCAACTCATCCACATCTGCACCGGTGTTCATTGGAGATTATTCAAGGCCGAGCAGATTCTTGACTTCGTCCGTGGCCGAGATGCCGTCGTCGGCGTAGCCGTCGGCCTTGATTAGGTGCGCAAAGTCCTCAGTGACGGGCGCTCCACCGACTACCACTTTGACACTCTGTCTGAGCTCTGCCTCATCCAAGGCCTCTATTACGTTCTTCATCCAGGTCATGGTCGTGGTTAGCATGGCAGAAAGCGCCACAACCTGGGGCTTGTGCTCGTCTACTGCCTCGACAAACTTCTCGGGTGTCACATCCACGCCCAGGTCGTGAATCGTAAATCCGGCTCCCTCCAGCATCATGACCACTATGTTCTTGCCGATGTCATGGACATCACCTTTTACGGTACCTATCACGACCTCGCCCCGGGAGGCCACCTTCTGTCCAATTATCAAAGGCCTTATGAGTTTGAGACAGGCGTTCATGGCTCGCGCAGAGATGAGCACTTCAGGTATAAAGTATTGCCCGTCCCTGAATCTCTGTCCTACTACATTCATACCCGGGATCAGACCTTTATCCATGATCTCCAGTGGGCCAATCCCATTATCCAGGGCGGCCTGGGTCCACTGGTCGGAGGCGTCTGCCTCTCCATCGACGACATATCGGGCCAACTCTTGAAAGTCCAAATCATTCTCCTATCTCCGAGGGGAGCTTTATAAAGTCTCCACAGATTGTATCGAAGTTACCGTCAATTAAACCCACGGACGTACTGGATAGTCGCCATGTTTTTCAACCATCTCGGCGATGCGCTCGAGGCGCCATGCCTCGGCACCGGGCATAACGTTGTCTGACACTCCCATAATGAAAGCGTCCCCGGGCGCAATGGCGCGGAAGAGATTCTCCATGTAGCCCTCAAAATCTTCCTTTGGGTACCAATCTTCCAGTATGACCGAGGGTACCCCGCCCCAGATTATGATTGATGTGCCCCACGCCTCCCGTGCGTCCTCCACGGTACACTTGGCCAGAGGGGCTGTAGCAAAGCACTCCACCATGTCAAAGCCCGATTCTTTGACCAGGGGAAACAGCTGGGTCGTGTCGTTATCTGCGTGGAAAGTGAGGGTCTTACCGTGGGAGTGGAGGAGCTCGGAGAATTCTTGGTAGTAGGGTTTGATGTACCTGGCGAAATAGTGCGCCGGCGTGATCTGTGAGTCAAAATGCCGGCCGTGAAGTATGAGCTTGGCCGGGGACTTGGCTACCAATTCCCATAACTCCTGCCTCTCTTTACGGGCAATCAGCTCCAGCAGGCGCTCCACACGCTCTGGAAAGTCGTTCAGGTGCAGGTAGGCGTGTTCGTATCCAGCCAATTCTATCAACCAGTCGTGAAAGGGGCAGTCACCAGAGGCAACCATGGGCAGCCCGTCATCACCTATTTCCCTGTCATAAGCCTCGTACTCGTCGTAGGTGGGTACGTAGACACTGTTTTCCACTACGTACTCCCATATGTCGTAGTCCGTGGCGACTTTCAGAGGGTACTCTTCTCTGATCATACCCTCTATTCCCAGGCCCGCGAACTCATCACTGGTCCTAGTGGCGTGGCGCACCGTTCCTTTGGGGGTTACATACTCAGTAACGGTCCTAACGCCCCCATCATATGGCTCGTCGGAGACGTTCACCTCCATGTTACTGTACTCAGTGCGGTAAATCTTCCCGTCCCGGGCGGGGTTTCCCATCCCCAAAGACTTCTCCGCCTGTTGTAGGTCCATATTCTTGAATCGGGAAGGCAACGTACCCTTGCGTGCGTGGCCCCTGTGCCAGATCAGAAGACGAGGAATCCAGGGTATGCGATCCGGGCTTCTCCCTTCCATTATGGCCAATACCCGTTCTCTGTTTGTCATCATATTATTGATTTCTCCTGGGAGACTGCATCTCTTCCTGAATTCCCCATAGCGACCTGCCCGGGCGCAGATCACGTATCTCTAACAAAGCCCTCACTCGTGTCATTTTAAAGGAGCCCCGATTCATCGGGGCGACGAAGAATCTGAGGCGGGGTCCCCGTCCGTGTCGTTTCTAATACACCTAGCCTCCCCAGATTCTTCGCGGGGTCTATCCTGAGCGAAGCCAAAGGGTTCAGAATGACAGCTTGGGTTTTGTTAGAGGCTCCAAGTGTTTTTGCCAGAGCGGAACATTATAACATCACTCCCAAATGTCGTCGATCATCCGTTGAACCCCATGAATCCCTCACTCGGCATCCGTTAGTCTCTTCGCACCCGCAAGAGGGCTGTACACATTCTGGTGGAATAGGGGGCACCGCTCTTGTAAAATACCCCTGCATCGGGATATTCTAGAAATCCAGAGAAGGGGAGTTCAGTCCATGAACTATCGGGGCCGTGGTCGGGACAGTTATGGGTCATCCCCCCTGCCTTACCAAGGCGAGAGGGGCATGGTACGCTTCCTAGTCCCTAGATATTCTTGTCCCTCCAAGCCTGGATGTAGTTGGCGCAGAAATCGTCGTTACCATTGAGCATGTCCTGGGCCAGCTTCACACCCAGCGACTCGGTGTCCAGGGTGAACACCTCACCGATCTTGCTAGCGACGGGGTCGACGATTCCACTGTCTATACCGGCCTCGAGCCCCAGCTGAATGAACGAGTCGTTTACCAACTTGCGTTTGGGCAGGCCGAACGAGACGTTGCTGAGACCGCCGGTTATGTGCACCTCGTTTCCGAACAATTCTCTGACCTCGGTTACCGCGTCCAGGAAGAATTTACCATGTTCGTGGGACACCGAGATCGGAAAAACAAGGCAGTCGATGTACGCGTCGCTCCTTGGAACGCCTGCGGCGTCCACCGCCTCCATCAGCTTCCTCACGTTTTCCACTCGCTCCCCTGCATCCTGGGGCATGCCCTCTTCTCCCGCCGCCGAGACGATCACCTTGGTGTTGTACTGTTTAACTAGGTCCAGCGTCTCCAATCGCTCCAGCGCTAGGGAGTTGATCATCGGAGGACCTACCCGGCCGTCGTATTCCGCCAGTCCGGCCTCTATGATTTCAGGGCTGGACGAGTCCACGCTCGGCGGTATCGGTGACACGCCCTGGACC
>JASLXL010000199.1 GCA_030740335.1 SAR202 cluster bacterium
TTCGCGATGGGGCTCTCCTTGGCGGTGATCGAACCGGCGAAGGCCGCATTGATACCCAACCTTGTGCCCAGGAGCAGTCTTGTAAATGCCTTTGCCCTGAACACTTTGGCCTTTGGTGCGTCACGACTCGTCATGCCGGTGATTGGAGGCATACTGGTGGTCGCCGTCGGGCCGGGACCCACCCTCCTGGTGGGCAGTGCGATGTACGCTCTGACATTCGTGGCGACCCGGGCTGTTGGTCCTACGGCTCCCAGTGAACGCGTCGACGGCGGGCTACCGCCTCTCCGGCGATTCCTGGAAGGGGCGGACTACGTCAGAGACACTCGGCTGATCCTGGGCCTGATACTGCTGCTTGGTGCGACCGCCCTGTTTTTCTTCCCCTTCGTACACGGTCTTCTGCCGGTCTACGCGTCGGACGTATATGGAATGGATGCGGCTGGCCTGGGCCTTATGATGTCACTTATTGGTTTGGGGAATATCACTGGCACAGTCGTTGCCGCGTCCGTGGGGAATGTTCGAAGAAAAGGCGTGTTCATTGCGGTGGCGCTGGGAGTTGTGGCGGTCGCAATGGCTGCTTTCTCTCGGGTGTCGGGATTTACGCCTGCCGTGCTCCTATTGATGCTCGCGAATGGGGCATTGATGATGTTCTTTTCGATCGTGTCGGCGTCGGTGAATTCGATCGTGCCGGACTCGCTGAGGGGGCGAGTGGCTTCTATCTCGACGATGACATTTGGCATTTTTCCATTAGGAAGTGTCGTGGCAGGGTTGCTGGCACAGCTCATGGGAGTGCAGGACGCCACGCTGCTTGCAGCAGCCGCACTTTTCGCGCTCGCGGGAGCGGTCCTGCTCAAGGTTCCCCAGATACTGAAAATGGGCGGAGATGTAGAGCGGTCAGTCTAGAGTCACTAGGGGCTCTGATTCTCAGCCGACCAACCTGGTGCATGTTACCCTGAGCGAATGTGAAGGGTCTGGGGATGTGGGGTTCTGTCTCGACCTTCGAAGAGCTGCGTGTCTCCTACCCCAGATACTTCGTCGGGGGCCTCTTCAGCATTACAGGATACGAGCGTGCATGGCCCAGCCACCAAAGTGAGCGCACCCATCCGCCTCATTCACCGCGCGCAGCTCCCTTGGCTCGCTGCCATAGCGCCTCTTTCTCCTCCAGGTCGAGTTCGGCTAGCGTTGTGCCGTCTTGGTCCGACATTTGCTCCATTGACCCGAAACGTTGTCGGAAGCGCTTGCCCGTCCCCCGGAGCGCGGACTCGGCGTCTATACCCATCCAGCGGGCGGCGTTGACCATGGAGAAGAGCAGGTCACCGAACTCTGCTTCGCGATCCTGCGGCGTATCGGCCTTGGCCAGCTCCCCCAATTCCTCGGTTACCTTTAGCAGCACGCCCTCCGGGTCCTCCCAGTCGAAGCCCACGCCAGCCGCTCGATCCTGTAGGGTCTGTGCGTGGGCTAGGGCAGGCATCGACATTGGGACGCCTGCGAGGGCGCCCTTGTTTCCGCCGCGTTCGGCCTTTTTGATCTGGCGCCAGTTGGCGAGCACTTCCGACGAAGTGCTCGCCTCCACGTCGCCGAAGACATGCGGGTGCCGTCTCGTGAGCTTTTCGACGACTGTGCCGAACACCGCGCTCTCCTCGAATTCGCCGTTTTCCTTGGCCATCTGTATCTGGAATGCGAGGTTGAACGCTACGTCACCGATCTCCTCGGCGATCTCCCGCGGCTCGTCGGACTCCATTGCATCGATCAACTCGAAGCACTCCTCCATGACGTACCGCTTCATCGTTTGGCGCGTCTGCTCCCGGTCCCAAGGGCAGCCGCCGGGCGCTCGGAGCCTTTTTACGAGTTGAAGTAGGCCGTCAAAGGTTGATGGAAAATTGTGATTGGTTTCGCTATCCACAAGTCGCCCTCGTGTGTCTTATTTCGTGTAGTGGGTGGCCACCCCCGCGATCGAGTACCAGGGCGGGTTGGGCCGATTATACGAACGGTCGGCATCGATTGACAATCTGCAGATGGCGGTCCTATCATTTTTGGACCCATGACCTATCTAAAACCCCTCATGCCCGTGGCCATCGCGCTCTTCATTGTGCTCGTCCCCGTCTTTTTGATCACCGCCAACGTCCGGCTGGTTATCAACCTGCCTGCGCTCTATAGCTACGGCTACGACCGATACGAAGATGAGATCACCCGATATATGAATATCGAGCGTGAAGATTATATCGACGGCGGTCGCCAGATACGCGACTACTTCAACAACGACGCCGAGGAACTCGATGTCCGGGTCGTCGTGGGTGGAATACTGCGCAGTATCTACAGTGAAAGGGAGGTCCTTCACATGAGCGATGTGAAGGACCTCGTCCGTGGAGTCTATCGTCTTGGAGAGCTATCGGCCCTCTATCTGTTCGCGTTCGCTGTGGCTGGAATGTTCTTCGAGCCGTGGCGGCGGTCCTTGCACCGCACGGCCTGGCATATGGCCATGGGCGGCGCGGTCACCCTGGGACTGGTGGTGCTGGTGGGTCTTGGCGTCTTGGCCGGGTTCGAGCGGCTGTTCCTCGCGTTTCACGAGGTGAGCTTTAGCAATGACCTGTGGCAACTCAATCCTCGGACGGACTACCTGATTGCCATGTTCCCAGAGGGATTTTTCTTCGACGCGACCATCCTGGTCGCGGTGCTGATTATTGTGCAGTCGACGGTGTTGGTAGTGCCACGTTGGGTTGGGGCTGCCTGGCGTTGTTGGCGGTTTGCTGGGTCGACGACGACCGAATAGGCCCTGCTCGGTGCTGGTTGCCGGGGCGTTACAGCGCTGCTAGACTCTCATGACTCGGATGCCCATGCCCAATCTCGATACGGTGCGGAGGATGCGAATATGACCAGGTCTATGCAGTCGTTGGAAGCAGAGTATCGCGAGAAGACATCGAAGTCTCGCGCACAATGGGAGAGGGGCAAATCGAGCATGCCCGGCGGCGTCATCAAGGGAGCATATTTGGATTCACCCTACCCGCACTACGTGGAGCGTGCCGAGGGCTGCTATGTCTGGGACATCGACGGCAACCGATATGTTGATTTTGGTAATCACCACTCTGCGATGCTTCTTGGCCATAGTCACCCCGACGTGGTGGCCGCTATCAAGCAGGAGGTAGAGCGTGGATTTGGTCTGGGTGGGCCTACGACCCTTGAGGCGGAGATCGCCGAGGAGATCACCGGGCGTTTCCCGTCCATAGACAAGGTGCGCTTCACCAACTCGGGTACGGAGTCGTCCTTGCACGCCACGAGGATGGTGCGCGCCATCACTGGTCGGCCTAAGATCGCCAAGTTTGAGGGGGCGTATCACGGCAGCCACGATGCACTCGAGGTCAGTACGTCAACACCTTTGGACCAGGCTGGCCCATCCGACTCGCCCAACTCCGTGGCCGCATGGGATGGGATGTCTCGATCTGCCGAGGAGGATGCCGTAATATTGCCCTACAACGACAGGGAGTCGGTCGAGCTGATCTTGAGGGAGCAGAAGGATGAGATCGCCGGTGTGTTCTACGACGCCAAGGGTGGCTTGATGGACGTGCCTCACGATTTCACTCGCTTTATCAGGGATATAACAGAAGAGCTGGATATCCCGATGGTAATGGACGAGGTAGTGACCTTCCGAACCGGCTACGCTGGGGCTCAGGGGCTCGCAGGTGTGGAGCCGGACATCACCTACTTTGGCAAGGCTTTCGGCGGTGGCTTCCCTGTCGGCGCAATCGGCGGCAAAGATCGGTTTATGGAAATCATCGACAACTCGGGGGAGCCGACCGGGTTGAACCAGAGCGGTACGTTCTCCGGTAACAGTTTTACG
>JASLXL010000200.1 GCA_030740335.1 SAR202 cluster bacterium
GGGTGGCCACAAGGCCGGAAATTGGCGAGAGGACGAACAGAGCGCTCCAGCCGACAGAGATGCCTTTGCCACCTCTGAAGCCTGCGAAAACCGGCCAGATATGACCGGCGATGGCTGCGAGGGCGGTGGCCACCTCGACCCCGGCGGAGTCGGTCAGAAGTTGGGCGAGCAGGACGGCTACAACAGACTTACCCATATCCAGCAATAAGACAGCGACCGCCGCGCGTCTGCCCACGGTCCTGAGCACATTGGTTGTGCCTGTGCTGCCACTGCCGTACTGCCGTACGTCCACGCCCCCGACAACACGTCCGGCGATTACACCGAATGGCACGGAACCTAACAGGTACCCGATGGCGGCAAGAAATACGTAGTCTATTGCTCTTCTCCCCTACCCTTGAAGCGCATCCTCAAGGGACTTCCTTCGAACCCGTAGACCTTGCGCAGCTCATTCTCCAGATAGCGACGATACGAGAAGTGTACCATTTCAGAGCTATTTACATAGAAGGTGAAACTGGGCGGCGAGGTTTTGTCCTGCGTTACGCCATATACCTTCAGCAATCGGCGGCCGTTCGGTTTCGGTGGACTTGCCGAAACGGCATTGAGCACGGTGCGACGAAGATCGTACCGTGGCAACTCAGTGCTCCACTGGTGGTACACCCTCCGAGCGGTGTCCAGCAATTCCGGGATACCCTTTTCTCGCAGAGCGGAAATGAAGGTGATGGGTACGAAGCGTGCGAATTTAAAACGCACGCGAATCTCATCCATGGCCTTCTCTTTGTCCAGGCCCAGACTCGGCGCCAGATCCCACTTGTTGACGGCCACAACTATACCCCTGTAAGCGTCGAGAACATAGCTGGCGATGTGGGTGTCCTGGGCAGTCGCCAGTTCCGTGGCATCCAGCAAAAGAAGGGCCACGTCGGCGCGATCGATCGCCTTTAGCGACCTCATTGCACTGAACCGCTCGATACCGGGATCAATCTTGCCTCGGCGCCGTATCCCGGCCGTGTCGATCAGCAGAATGGAGCCGTCGTCGTATTCGACCAGGGAGTCCAGGGAGTCCCGCGTGGTGCCCGGCATGTCGCTGACAATCGCTCGCTCTTCTCCAGAGATGGCATTCAGGAGTTGAGACTTGCCTGCATTGGTCCTACCCACAATCGCCAACTTCAGACCGGCTTCGGGGGTGAACGAGGTTTCTTCGGGACTGAAGTGTGACAACACCCGTGTCATAAGATCTTCAATGCCCGTGTTGTGGTATGCGCTGATAGGGGTAGGGTCACCTAGACCTAGACGGTAGAATTCGACCGAATCCGCTTCCCTGCCCTCGTTGTCCGATTTGTTTGCAGCCATCACCACCGGGGTATCCGTTTGGCGCAGCATGTGGGCGACATCCTCATCGGCGGGTGTGATCCCAACAGAACTGTCCACCAGCATAACTATGACGTCCGCCTCAGAGATTGCGACGTCTATCTGGGCCTTCACAGAGTCCCATAGATCGAACCCGGCCTCCCGGTCGAGGCCACCAGTGTCGACGAGGATGAAGACCCTCTCAGTCCACTCGGCCTCGGTCGTCACGCGGTCCCGAGTGGTACCTGGAATATCAGAGACGATCGCCGTCCTCTGTCCTGTCAGACGGTTAAACAGGGTGGACTTGCCGGTATTGGGGCGACCGACTATGGCCACCAGTGGTTTCGTTGGGGGTGCTGCTATCGTCATCTCATCTATACCTATGTCACTACACCGGCCAAAATGGCCTTCTGAGCGTGGAGCCTGTTCTCCGCCTGGTCGAAGACTACCGACCGCGGGTGATCGATCATGCCCGGCGCGATCTCCTTGCCCTCGTAGGCAGGAAGGTCATGCATAAACAGCGCATCGGGTTTTGCGTGGTTCATCAATTCCTCGTTCACTTGATACTCTTTGAAGGCCTCCAGCCTGACCTCTGTCTCGTCGTCCTGCCCCATGCTCACCCACGTGTCGGTGTACACAACATCTGCGCCGCGCGCAGCCTGCTGAGGCAACTCAACCCATCCGATCTTCGACTGACTCTCCGACGCCCGTCGCTTCGCCTCTTCCCATGCAGGGGTAGGTATCTGGTAGTCAGGGGGAGCCGCAATAACGAAATCGGCGCCGACCGAAGCACAAGCGATTGCGAGGCTGGCGGCAGTATTGTTGCCGTCGCCAATGTAGGCGACCAGTTGTCCTCGCAACTCGCCCCTATGCTGTTGAATCGTCATGATGTCTGCCATGGCCTGACACGGGTGCTCAAGGTCCGATAAAGCATTCACAATAGGTGCGTTCGCATATTCGGCGAACTCGAGTAGACTGTCATGAGAGTTTACTCTCGCAACGATGATATCCACCCACCGGTCAAGGACCCGGGCTACATCGGCCACCGGCTCCCTAACACCGAGTCCCACCTCAGACGCACCCAGGTTGACACAATCGCCCCCGAGCTGACGGATGCCGATTTCAAAGCTGACTCGCGTTCTTAGCGATGGTTTTTCAAATAGAGTAGCCACGGTCATGCCGTCCAGCGGCTTTGTATACTCGCCACCCTTCATACGAATGGCACTATCGATCGACAGCCCGATTTCGTGCGGGCTGAGGTCTGCGACCGACAGAAAATTCCTCGTCATCATGGCGCTCCACTTTTAGGTCCGCAATCAATGGTAACACGGAGGAAAGAGAGGTTCGCTTGCCGCAGTCCAGTTCGAGTGACGACTAATGCGGTTTACCACACGGTCGACGACTGGAAGTCGAGGGGTCAGTTTATCATCGGCGTGAGCACCAGCGTCTCCTGGGCTGCGCTCGCCACGCGCTCCGGAGACCACGCGATCGGAACTCCCTCGCCTCGCTGCCAAAGTGGAAGCATGTCGTCGTAGTGGGGCGAAAGAGGATTGCCCGACTGGCCGCCAGGCATTATGAAGCTGCTCTCCTCCCAATTCCCTACGTCTACGACCATGCGCAACGAGGCGATCGCCATGGGGTTGGATGTTGGGTCTTCCGTCAGAGCCGCTGCCTGCGAAACAGTGTTGGCGTCGCCGCCCCAGGGGAATGGACCGCGGTTGAAGATGGGAGCGAATGTCTTTTGCTCGGCCCCCATAGGGTGCACCAGCGTCAATGGCCTGACGCGACCCCAGGCCCTTCCCCTGACGCCACGCTGGATGAGCGCGCTCATTGCCTCCGAGAGGGCGTCCTCAATGGTGCGATCCCAGCCACAGGCGAACCAGCCGTCGGGCTGGTCCCGAAGCAGCCTGGCCAGATGAGCCGTGCGTCTCGACACCAACAACGTGTGAGGCTGTATCAGATTGTCGCCGTTGCCGAGAGCCCACTTCCACGAACGTGGCGCCTTCGCCTGCGCGACTCGGCGGTACATACTGAAGAGGAAAAGCTGGAACACGGACGCCGCGATCGAGTCTGGCATAAGATCGCCATCCCAATCACCTAGCAATTCCAGCGCACCCCGACCGTTGTCGTCGGCGGGGGACACGGACAGGACAGTATCGCGCATCTCGCGCCATGGGATGCTTTGGGTATCCATCTGCAACGCCAGGGCCGAGCCCACATCCCGACCTTTGCCATCGCTCAGCACCTCCAGGATGCGGGCAGCCCTGTATCCATCCAGCCAGTCTACGCCCAGGAAGGGGCCGCCTTCTTCCCGCACCGGACTGTTGTTGGCGGTGGCAAGGAACCCCTCGGGCGGATCGACCGTATGGGGCAGCTGATCGAAGGGCAGCGGATCGTCATCCCACCCGGCGTCCGGCAGCCAACCTGGCCGCGGCATCGTCCCCATACCACCACGTCGCTGCGGAGCGTCCCCAATGAGCTGCCAGCCGATCGTTCCGGACGCATCGGCATAAACGACGTTCAGAGAGGAGGCAGGCCACTGGCGACAAGCCTGGCGAAGGTCTTCGAAGCTCTTGACGAGATGTACCGTGAGCAGTCCCTCGACCGGGCGCGGGTCCAGCCAGGTCGCCCTGAGGGACATGGCGACACCGCCTCCCACAAGTGAGCCAACGAGAGGGCCTCTGGGGGTGATGACGACCCGCTCGGCCACGTCATCGCCTCCCTTAACGAGGATCACTTCATCGCGGACCTCACACTCCACGAAGCCATCGCCTTGCCTTACACTCCGTCCGTCCGGACCGACCTCTTCCAGGAACAGGTCCGTGTTGTCAATCAGGCCGGCGGTCACACCCCAGGCTGAGTGGCCGTTGTGGCCAGCGGGGATCACCGGCACGCCTACGAAAGTGGCCCCCGCTGCGGCCCAGTCCGGGGTTCGTATGTGGGTCAGGTACCAGTGAGGGGGCAGGGATGGCCGCAAGTGCGGATCGTTGGCCAGTAGGGGACGTCCGGTGGGCGTCAGGGACGGCGCCACAGCCCAGTTGTTCGAACCGCCCGAGTGGCCTATCACGTCGCGGAGGGCGGCGATGTCCGAGGCCAGCCGGTCGGCCATCGGTCCCTGTGGCTCCCCTGGGGGAGAGATCAGGGGGTGCCACTCCGGATAGGTTGGATCGAGATCCGCCAGGGCCTGTGCCCCGTCCATCTTGAGGATGTGGTAACGAGCCAGCTCAATGTCCCAGTTAAGGGCCAGCACAAAGGCCTGCAGCCGTCCCACCGCCAGCACGTCTGCTGCCGTGTACGGCGTAGGTTTACCGCGCAGCAGAACGAATTCGTGAGCTCGCCGGAAGCCCAGAGTCATCCCATCTGTTACGCCCTGCGCAAAGGAGTCCAGGACCTTTCGAATATGCGGCGCGATCACATCGAGTTGCTCGGCAGTCCCACGGGAGAAGCCGACCTGTCGGGACAAGCGGTCTACAGGAAGGCCCGGGCTTCCGACCAACTCGCTCAGGGTGCCGCGGGCCACACGCGCCATGCTGTCGATCTGGAACGCCCTGTCCTGTCCCTGGCAAAAGCCGACCCCGTACCAGGCATCCTCGTCGCTCTTGGCCTCGATATAGGGGATGCTGTAGGTATCGCGCCGGATCGTGACCGAGCTGGAAATACCTGTAACCTCCACGGTGCCGGAGGTCCGCGGGAGTCTACGTCCTAACAGCGTGCGAAACAGGAAGCGGTGCACATTCACCGGTCACCTCCGCTGGCCGGGGCCGTCACGCCTGTCCACTCCTCCAACTCCTCGGCCTCGTGCCACTCTACCGTCCGCCCAAGAAATGCCCCAACCTGGCGGGCCACTATGGGTACGACCGAAGCAACGTCGACTTCGACCTGGCCCTGGTCGGCCACTGACGTGACCTGGGCTTCGGGATCTCCGCACGGCACAATATGGTCGAAATAGGACAGGTCCGGATCGACATTGAGGGCAAATCCATGTGTGGTGACACCACGGCTGACCCGCACCCCTATGGCAGCGATCTTTGCACTGCCTATCCACACACCAGTGGGCCTGTCTTCACTCTCGGCGACTATGCCCAACTCCGCCAGGGTTGCAATCAGCATACTCTCCAGGGCCTGAACGTATTTAAGAGGACCGCCGCCCCATTCCTTGAGGTTGATGATGGGATAACCGACCAGTTGGCCGGGACCGTGATAGGTAACCTCGCCCCCGCGATCCACATGCGCGACCTCGACGCCAAGCTCAGCTCGCCTCTCGGGGCCGATCAGGATGTCCGTATCGCTACCCCTTCTGCCCAGGGTATAGACGTGAGGGTGCTCCAATAGCAACAGAGTGGAGGCCATCTTATCGACAGCGACAGGGGCGTGCACCCTGCACTGCAACGCGAGGGCTGCAGTGTAATCCATGCGACCCAGGTGGGAGACAATGAGGCCATCGCTAGCCAGTTGAGCCGAGGCCGCGCTAGTCCGGGGCATGGTCAGTGGGCCTGCCGCGATCGGGACGAGAACCGCCGTACTCCCACGGCTGCTCCCGGTCCTCCAATGCGTCCACAGGACTGACGGAATACCTTCGTCCCGGCAGACCACGCTGTATCGAATCCAGCCTCGGCAGTCCCTCATCGTACTTGGCTTTAGCGCGGCTCAAGTGCGTGCCAACGAGACGAAAATCCTCGGCGAAGCGCTCGAAGTCGCCCTCCAAACGCGAAAGCGATTCAAGCATACTTCTGGCGTTCTGTTCCACCTGCAGACCTCGCAGCCCGAGGGAGATTACCTGCAGATATGCGTACAGGCTGTTGGGCGATGTCGCGATTATGCGGCGACTCCATGCATAGGTGAGCAGGTCTTCTCGTTCGCCATCCTGCTGCACGATCTCGTGGTAGACGCTCTCGTTGGGGATGTACATCAGGGCGAAGTCTAGAGTCTCGCCAGGGCAGATGTAGCGCTCGGCGATATCGTCGATGTGCTTTTTCACGTCCCGGTTGAAACGGGCCTTATGGCTCTTGCGTTCCGATGGGTCCGACTCGACCATAGCCCGGTAGCCCTCGAAGGGGAACTTCGCGTCGACCGGGACCAGCCCGTCCGACAGCTGTATCACAGCGTCGACGCGGCGCAGGTTCCTGAAGGTATGCTGAGTCCGGTACGAGCCCGCTGGGAGGGCCTGACTCAGCATCTCCTCCAGCAACGTTTCACCAAGTCCACCACGGAGCGTCGGAGTTGACAACACCTTGCGAAGCTCCTGGCCCACATCGAGCATGCTCTCGGACGCCAGGAAGAGCCGGCCCAGGGTCTGGTTCACGGAATCGAGCCGCGGCCCCAACTCGGAAGTATCGGTGTCGCGACCGCGTGGCCGGGTGACCACGAGCACGAGGATCGTGACCATCGACAAACCCACCAGGACCATCAGCCCAATTTCCACACGACCTCTCTTACCGCCCTAGACCCCAGTCCCTCGCCCTTTCCAGCCTCTGCTTGACGCCGGCTACAAATGCGCCGGCCTCCGCACCGTCCAGGACACGGTGGTCGAAGGTGATGCACAGGTTCATGATAGAGCGAATAGCAACGGCGCCGTCGATGACCACTGGGCGTTTCACTACCGCCTCGGTGTTCAGTATGGCGACCTGGGGATGGTTGATAATGGCCTTGCCTGCGACCGATCCCAGTGCGCCGGTGTTGTTGATCGTAAAGGTTCCTCCCTGCACATCCTCGACCCTTAGCCTACCGTCGTGCGCTCTGATGGCGAGATCATTCACTGCCCTGGCCAGCTCGATCACGTCCATGGTGTCGGTATCGTGGATCACCGGGACGACGAGGCCCTGGGGCGCGGCGATGGCAACGCCGATGTTAATCTTGCGTTTTAGCACAATGGAATCGCCGCCCCACGTTGCATTCACCATTCGATTCTCGGCGAGCGACTCGGCCACCGCCTTGATGACGAAGGGCAGCAGGGTCAATTTTGCCCCTTCGCGCTGTTGGAACCGTGCCACTTGCTCTTCTCGAAGTTGAGTAAGGCTGGATACGTCTACCTCTACCAACATCCATGCCTCGGGTATCGTGGAGGCGCTCCGGGCCATGTTTTCGGCGATCATCCTGCGCACTGGCGCCAAGGGAATGCGCTCCTCGTCGTCGGTCGCTGACGGGGGCGCCTGTGGGGCCGTGCCCTGACCACGTCCGTCAATGTGCGACTGAACATCCTTGCGGGTAACACGCCCGCCAATGCCGGTGCCGGTAATCGCGGATAGGTCGATATCGTGGGCCTGAGCAAGGCGGAGCACGGCAGGGGAGTATGAGCGCCCCTCGTCTTCTGCGCTTGATACAGGCATGGGACCGCCTGAACCTGTGGGGCCTACGGGAGCCACATCCTTCAGAAAAACACCGGTACGATCGATGACTGCGGATGCCGCAGCACTAATTTCAGGCGTGGGCTTCGTCGCCTCGACCGGCTCCACGCCCTCAACCGCCATCTCGGCGATGACGGCTCCCATGGGGACAGTGTCGCCCTCCTGTACCAGAATGCTGGACAGCGTGCCGGTGGCAGGAGATGGGACCTCCATGGCGACCTTGTCGGTGACCACCTCGACCAGCGGATCGTACTTCTGAACGGTGTCGCCGACCTGTTTTAGCCACTGGCCTATGATGGCCTCTGTGACGGACTCGCCGACGTGGGGCAACTCAATCTTCATACTCGCCATGTCCTCGTCAAATTCTGACAATGAATCAGCACGAGCACCTAGTGCTCAGCCAGTTTCCGCATCGCATCTGCGATCTTGTCTGTGTTGGGCATGTACATAGCCTCCAAGGGCGGGCTGAAGGGCATAGCAGGGACCTGGGGTCCGCCCAGTCGCATGATAGGTGCGTCCAGGTGGTCGAAAGCCTGCTCCGCGATAGTCGCAGACACCTCGCCGCCTATGCCGCCTGCCACGGTGTCCTCGTGTACGATGAGCACCTTGCCTGTCTTGCGAGCCGTAGTCAAAATGGCCTCCTCGTCCAACGGCAACAGCGTCCTTAGGTCCAAGACCTCGACACTGAGCCCCTCGTCCTCCAGATTCCTCGCAGCCTCAAGACATAGATGCAGGGTCAGGCCATATGTGATGACACTGATATCATCGCCTTCCATCTTTACGTCGGCTTTACCGATGGGAATCGTGTAATCGCTGTCGGGGATCTTTCCTTTGACCAGACGGTACGTGCGCTTGTGCTCCAAGAACACTACCGGATCATCATCTCGAATGGCGCTCTTGAGAAGCCCTTTCGTGTCGTAAGGGGTCGCGGGAGTGACGACCTTCAGCCCGGGGGTATGTGCGAAGTATGCCTCCGGGCTCTGTGAGTGGAACAGTCCGCCGCGCACGCCCCCTCCGTACGGCGCCCGGAGCACCATCGGTGCTCCGAGGACGCCGTCAGTACCATAGCGCACCCTGGCAGCCTCTCCAACGATCTGGTTGAAGGTGGGCCAGATGAAATCTGCGAATTCTATCTCTGCAATGGGCCGCATTCCGTGCATGGCCGCGCCGAGGGCGATTCCCGCGATGGCCGATTCGGCCAGTGGCGTATCGATAACCCGCTCTTCGCCAAACTCCTCCAGAAATCCGTCGGTTGCCAGAAAGACCCCGCCGCGGGCCGCAATGTCCTCACCCATGATGAAGACCGACGGATCGCGCCGCATCTCTTCACGCATCGCCTCTCGTGCCGCCTCGAGAACCGTCATTACGGCGATGGCGGGCCTCCAGCGTACACATGATCAAGAAAGCCGTCCGTGCCTGGATACGGGGCCTGGTCTGTCAACTCCGTAGCCTCGTCGACTGCCCTCCTGCCCTCAGAATGGAATCGCTCGTCGGTTGAGGAGTCCAGAACACCGAGAGAGACGAGCTTTTGACCAAGTATCTTGACCGGATCTCGCTTGCGGGCCTCCTCGATGTCCTCGCGGAGCCGATACCTACTGTCGTCATCGTCGCTTGTATGCGGCAGATAGCGCTCGACCATCGTCTCCACAATGGTCGGACCCTGTCCGGCGCGTGCTCTGGCAGCGGCTTCTGACGTGGCCTCGTAGACCGCTACCACGTCCGTGCCATCCACCACGACCCCCGGCATGCCATAGCCCTCAGCGCGGCTCGCTACGCTGTCCACCGCCATCTGCTTGGACAGCGGTACGGATATCGCGTACCCGTTGTTCTCACAGAGGAATACGATCGGCAGCCGGTGGACTGCGGCGAAGTTTATACCTTCGTGGCAGTCACCTACACTGGCCGCTCCATCGCCGAAGTAACATATGGTCACCGCGTCTTCGCCGCGCATCCTAGACGCCATGGCGGAGCCGACTGCCTGAGGTATCTGGGTGCCTACGACGTTGGACAGGTTGACGATGCCCAGGTCGGCGTGCACGCCGTGGACCGGGAACTGTCGCGCTCCACTGAGAGGCTCGCCCTCCTTGGCCACGAATCCCAGCATTATTTCGGTAGGAGTCATACCAAGGGCGACGAGAACGGCCAGATCGCGATAGTAGAGGTAGAAGAGGTCGGTACCCCTCTTGAGGGCCCAGACACTGCCCATCTGCGCCGCCTCGTGGCCCTGAGCCGACGCAACGATTGCTGCCTTGCCCTGGCGATTCAGCATCCAGACGCGCTCATCCAGGGTCCGGCACAACACCATCCGCTGGTAGACGGCCAGAAGCTGTTCGTCGGTCAGAGAAGCGTCCGCTCTAGGGCGTTCGCCGACGACATCAGGCCGGTCACGCTGCATTGCACCCTCCGCATAGCACTGTATCCTCAACGGCAAGGCAGTGCAGATTACCGCAATTATATGGGCGCTTCCGGCGTCGGGTCAAAGTGGAGAGTTCACCACTTGGATCACAGAGGACACAGATAGGGGCTCGATACCGTTTGTGTCAGCGTTCGCCACGATCTCGGCGGGTCTATTTTTCAACGTCCCTGAAGCGGTATCCAACCTGCCATACCGTTTCGATGAAGCGGTGGCCCGTGTCCTCGATCTTGCTCCTGAGGCGTCTGATGTGTACATCGACGGTCCGCGTACCTCCAAGGTACTCGTAGCCCCAGATCCGGTTGAGCAGCACCTCGCGGGAGTAAACCCTGCCAGGATTGGCAGCCATCAGCAGTAGCAGTTCATACTCCTTGAATCGGAGGCTGACGCGTCTGCCATCCACGGACACCTCGTAGGTTGCCGTGTTTATCACTAGGTCCCCGGCACGGATCGTGTCGGGGTCGGCGGCGGCGCCCGAGGAACCCACCGCACGGCGGGCCCTCGCCACGAGCTCATCCACCCTCGGAGGGGCTAGGACAAAGTCGGCAATATCGAGTTGGGGATCCAGGCTGGATAGCCGACCTGGAGGCACCAAGGCGATGGCGGGTAGACTTAGCCGGGAGCAAGTCGAGGCACACGCCTCAAGATCATGCGAGTCCATAACGCCCGCGTCTAGAAGGGCCAGACGCTCCGGGCCATCGGACCTAACAACATCGAGGTCGGCCGGGGTCGAAACCAGGGCGGCACGGTATCCCCGATCCTCAAGCTCGGCAAGCAATCCAGGTGTGTCGTACAGCGGCACCGGGCCGATTACCATCTAGCTCCTCACGCACTCAGTAGAGCGACGTAGTCTCTCTACTGACCCTCGCCCGTCTCGATAGGCACGCCCGTAGAGTTGCCCCATTCGGTCCAGGAGCCGTCGTAGTTGCGTACGCGCTCATAGCCAAGCAGGTATTTCAGCACAAACCAGGAGTAGGAGGCACGTACCCCCAGACGACAATATGGCACCACCTCATCGGAGGGATTGAGACCCGCTACGTCATATATTCGACGTAGC
>JASLXL010000201.1 GCA_030740335.1 SAR202 cluster bacterium
CAAAGAGGGCAGGAGGCGTGGCTAAAGCTGTTCGCTGTTGACAAGGAACGCCGTCGATTTGGGATCGCCCATCGAATGCTAGATGAGCTTGAAAAGCGTTTTCGTAGTATCGGAGTCGAACGGGTTCACACGCTTAACTCCTCTCCCCATTACGTGATGCCAGGCCTCGACGTCCGGTACACCGAGGGGGTTTGTTTTCTTCAGGGGCGTGGGTATCAGCTAGACCTATACGTTCACAACATGGGGGTCGATCTTGACTCGGTCGACTTCGATACATCCGAGGCAGCGTCGGCTCTGGCAGGGCGGGGGATTGGCTTTCGACGCTTGCGCCACGAGGACGAAACGGCCCTGCGACCCTGGGTACATGAATACTGGGGCTACGGCTGGGCGACTGAGGCCTGCAACTCTCTAAAGAACGATCCAGTTACGTCCCATGTTGCCGTTAACGATGGACGCATAGTGGGCTTTGCGACGTACGATGTGATGGCCCTGACTAGCGGCTTTGGTCCAACGGGGGTGGAGGAGAGCATGCGCGGCTTGGGACTTGGGAAGATACTCCTGTTCAGGTGTCTTGAGGATATGAAAAAAAGGGGCGATCGGCACTGTGAAGTCACTTGGGTGGGACCGATCTCATACTACTCCCACACGGTGGGTGCGAGGATAAGCTCCACGCTGATGCATGGCACCAAGATTCTGTAACCGTCAGCGCCCGCTACTTGCGGGGGAAGATTGTCTCGATCAAAAAGTCAACGTGTTATCTGTGTAGTGGCGCGAGTCCTATCCGGACCAATTTGTCATGTTGGGTTTAGTTAATCAGGTAGCAGAATTATCGTCTTTTAATTTCTGAGTTCGTTTTTCAAGTATGGTTTTTCTACTTCTCAAAACATCTGCACTACGATTAGAGCGAACAACCTGTCGATCAACATCGAACACTTCGGCTATTCGACTAACGTTTACTTGACTCTCCACACGATCCACTGAAAGTTCTAACAACTGCTCCTCTAGCTGCTCCTCAGGAATCTCGTTAATCTTTTTCCAAACTCCGCTTTTTTCGAGTTCTTCTTTCTGGTTAATTACATCTAGAGTCGAGTCGATGACCGTGACACGAGTATTCACCTCCTGAAGTTCTCTCTCAGTTCTGTCTTTAGTTTTGTTAAGCTGACTCATTTTGTACGCCGCAGCATCTATCTCAGCATCTGATGTCCCAGGCTCTGATGTCATTTCTAGGAGAGCATCGTGTTGCTCTCCGGCGCGTCGCATCCGAGAGAGCAATTGTTGTTGTTTGAATTCCTGGCCAATCTTTTCCTTTTTTGGATCCTTAATACTTATATCTTGTAGCTTTCTTGCTTTCCCAAAACCGAATATCGCCATTATAGACTCCTCTTGTTTAAAAACCGCATACCAGATAAATCACCCGTTCAGAAACCTATCAGTAATTGGTCCACCAACCTTAGATCCATGCTATACGGCAATAGAATCGTAATTGATCAAGAATCTGTTAGCCTGCAGGCTGTTTCGGAAGGACCAATTATATCGGTTATACCGCCAAATCCTAAAATGCCTGTTATCAACGGATCTCGCTGATTACTCTGACTTTTTTACCGTCGAGCCCTTCGCGTTCTTGTGGTCGAGTTCGTAGAAGAACGGATTGACCTTAGATTGCGAATTTAGACCCAAAATAGATTGAAGACGACCTTTTTATTGTTCGGAGGACCCTTGGCCTCGGCGGTGTGAGTGAACGAAGCTTAATACGCGACCGCGAGAACAGTACCAACTGCTAGGAGAAGGATCAAGGTCTTCATATCAACCCATTGATTAGGGCTACCGTTCATTTGATTTAAGTATTCGTATGTATGTTGAGCGGGTCAAAGTGGACCGTCGAATGTGCTTCCTCTTGATTGTCGTCAGGGTGTCGGCACACTATTCACTAAGAATCCCTAGCTGACCCAGAGGCAATTCCGCCTGCCATTAATTCATGCGGATGCGCGGATCAAGGACACCCAGGAGGATGTCTGACATGAGCGTACCTATTACCGTGAGTGCTCCGAGCAGCAGAACGATGGTCGCAGAGACGAACATGTCTTCAGCCAGCAGCGCCCTTAGGAGCAGAGGCCCTTCGGTCGGCAGGCCCAGGACCACGGAGACGATGACGCTGCCAGACATGAGCACCGGCAGTAGGTAGCCCAGTGTACTCACCAGTGGGTTGAGCGCCATGCGGACGGGGTATTTCAGTATCAACTTCCATTCGGGCAACCCCTTGGCCCTTGCGGTAACTACATAGGGCTTGTTTAGCTCGTCGAGCAGGTTGGCCCGCATCACGCGGATAAGGGCGGCCGTGCCGGCGGTCCCCACCACAAACGCAGCGATCCACAGGTGTTTGCCCAAGTCGACAAGGCGCGCAAAGCTCCATGGCGCCTCCAGGTATTCTGGCGAGAATAGTCCCCCGATACTAAGGTCAGGGAAGTAGGTAAATGTGATCCAGAGGAGCCACAGGGCGAGCAGGAAGTCCGGTACCGCCAGGCCCAGGAAGCCGATCAAGGTGAAGGTGTAGTCTTCGATGCTGTGCTGTCGCACCGCTGAGTAGACGCCGATAGGGATTGAAAGGCCCCAGGCGAAAAGCGCGGTCGTCCCGGCCAGGATGACTGTCATCAAGAGTCGCTCGGTTACGATCTCTCTGACTGGTTTTTGGAACTCTAGGGAAGTTCCGAAGTCGCCTTGCACCATCTTCCAGGCCCATTTTCCATACTGGACGAAGAAGGGCTTATCGAGGCCGAATTGGGCGCGGAGAGTGTCTGCCAATTCATCTGAGACCGCGGAGTTGCCTGCGTCCCAGTTGCCGGCGAACAGGTCCAAAATGTACTGGTCCACGAAGTCGCCCGGCGGGAGTTGTATCACTACGAAGGAAATAATTGACAGGGCCCAAATCGTTAGCAAGGCGAGCAACGAGCGACGGATGATGAAGGTTAGCAAGAAACCGCTCTCCTAGTCGCTAAGTGGGGCTTCAGAAAAGACTCATTTCAACCCAGGCAAGTAACGGGCGCTATTTTACCACATCAGTTTAGTTTCCTCGGAAAGGGCTGATGAACCATCGCCAATAGCCGCTACCTTCCCGGTGCTCCTATAGCGACAGCAGCCCAGCACCTGCTACAGGCCTGGACACGAATGCGCGGTTCTCACCGACCTTCAGGCGCAACATATCCAGAAGTCCGTTCCTCCACTCCGACTTGACCATGACCACGGCGCACCCGCCCAGGCCGGCCCCCGTGATCTGAGCACCTATGACACCATCCGCCCGAGAGGCAAGGTCGACGATTCGGTCTATTGCCTGGGTGCTGCAACCGTACCGTCCGGGAACCTGAACGAGGTCCGTTTTTGCAAGGGCCAACCGGCGGATTGACGCCGAATCGGTCCGCACCGTGAATCGTCTTTGTTGGCCGTCAGTGGAGTAAGTCCACCGCCTGTCGCCGTTGTGGCTAACGCGCATGTAGTTGCCGACAGTCGTGAGGTCGCCTCGCTCCAAGAGCCCTGAAAAGCCTTCGCTCCTGACGCACTCACCGAGCCCGTAGAGCGCCACGCCCCGGAGGTCGTAGCCGCCGAGGTTCGCATGTGTGGCGAATAGGCGATCCAGTTCATTTTCGTCACGAGACGGTAATAGTTTGCGCAGCTGTCGTCGGCTGGGACGGTCCGGTAGGCTTGCCACGGCTTGATAGACATCCGAAGGTGATACGCCGAGCCGGTCTGGGATGAGGTCACGGAGGTGCTCGACGTTGGCTGCGGAAGGCCAAGTCTGGCGAAAAAGGCGCTCGGCCAGTTCGTAGGTTGCGACCCTATGGTTGAACACGTCGCGGGCCGGCGCACCCGCACTCTTGACCGCCTTTTCTTCACTATCTACGACGACCACGTCGGTCCCTTCCGGCATTTGCACTGCGCCATTGACACGGAACGGGATAAAGCCCATTCGGGTGATGTAGCCAACCTTGCTGGTTGTGATCGCGGCGTGGTCCATGCTGCCGCCTCTGGACCCCACGAACCACTCTGCCTCGCCGCAGAGATCGACGAAGTCGCTGGTTTCAACTTCCAGACCATTGAGAGCCACGGCGGCTTGAGCGAATGCCACTAACATGGCGGAGCTGGATGACAGTCCAGCCCCCATGGGGATGTTGCCGAACACTATGCAGTCCATGCCATTGAGGCGTTGCTCGGGCTGCTCGTGCTGGAGTCGTAGTAGTGCTGCTCGGGCATAATGACTCCAGTCGCCGGGCGCACTCTGCAAAGTGCGGGTGACGCCGTGGGAGTTTACGAAGTCAACCCAGTCGTCCCCAAGGTTGCTTCCTAGGGTTTCTGTGATTGCAAACTTGCGTCTAGGGAAGGCTGCGTTGTCGGCGTTCGCCAGGGTGACCTTGTCGTCGGCGCGAGGAGCCGCGGCTATCAGTGTCTCCTTGCCTATGGCCATCACGTTGGCGTATCCACCCCGATGATCAACGTGCCGTCCCATCAGGTTGACCCTGCCGGGCGAGCGGCTGATGATGAAAGGGCGGTGCGGACCGAGGGTCTTGGCAGCTAGCTTGGAAAGACGCAGCATGGCTTTGCGTCGCTCCTCGACCAGTCTTGCATCGCGGCCATACGTCTGCCGGAGCAGATTGCTCAGGGTGGGTCCACCTTCCTGTAGAGCGGCGGTCCATTCCGTCGCGGGTCGGAATGACCGAGAATCTAGAGAACGGTCATCGGAGACCAAAATCCGGCTCTTCAATGCCCGAACACTTCTGAAACACGAGCCAGTTCCTCAGGGGTGTTGAAGGACATCAGGTCAGTCGCGTCGTTCGCTGTAACCGCCTCGACCGTACCTCTCCGCGCAAGGATCTCTACGACGTCTGTGAGGTAGAGCTCCGACTGCGCGTTGTCAGACCTTATCTGTCTGAGGGCCTCTCGCAGTGCAGTGAATTCGAATGCATAGAGCGATGCGTTGACGGTCTCACTTCGCTCTTCAACCACGTCTGCTGCAAGTGTTTCATTACCGACCACGAGGCCTTCGCCGGTGTCTCTGGCACGAATGATGTCGGGAAGTTCGACGATGCCGGCAATATTTCCGTCGCGGTTCAGCACAACCCGTCCGGCGGAAGGCCGTGAGACTTTCGGCAGGGCTGTCAGGACAGCGTCTGAAGCGGTGCTGTCCGAGGTCGCCAGGACCTGCCTGACCAGACTCGGTACTGTCAGCATGTCTCCGACCGCCACCACAACCGTCCCACTGTAGCATTCGGAGGCCAGCGCTTCCACTGCGACGGATGCCGCTTGACCTGTCCCCATCGCTCGAGCCTGGTAAACGAAGGACACTTCGGGGTGTGGTGCTGCTACCGTCGCCATGACCTGCTCTGCCATGTAGCCGACGACAACGACGAACCGTTCCAGGCCGCCTCGCTTGTACGCATCTATGGCCCTGACGATGACGGGCGTGCCTCCGACAGGAAAGCACACCTTGGGCGTGTCGTCGGAGCCCATGCGCTTGCCAGGCCCTCCGGCGAGGATGATGCAGGCGGTCAGATTCAACGGTTCATGGATTCCGTTGTGGGTTTGTGATGCATTGCAATTCACTAGATTAATTGTTGACGTTCTGAATCACAGTGGGTGTTCTGGTAGGATCTGGCCCCAAGGGAAGAGAATTTATTAGTATTAGTAGGGGACTTGGGCGTTGGCTCTCACATCTGACCATAACCAAAGTTTTGTGTTGAGCGGTCTACAGGACTTTATTGAGTTGTTGGGTCGGAACAAAGTTGCATCTGACGGTGACTATGCTGCTGTTTGGAGTAAGGATTACACCGATTTCGAGACGATGAGCCTCGGCTGGCTTACGGTGGTATTTCACGTCAGTGATGACGAGGCGACGGTTGATATGGTCAAGGCCGGACTGACCTCGTATTTCGAGGGCTGAGACTCCTGTGGGCTTTTGGAGCCTCACGACCAGCCGTCGAGTAGGAACCCCTTGAGACCGCTGACGTGCCCTACGCGGTTGGCCAGCCGAAGCCCTCCACTATTCCTCGCAGCTCCTTCATCTCCTCTGTGTTCAGCGGCTTGGACGGTGGTCGCGATGCCCCCACCGGCCTGCCGACGATCTCCATCAGCCCCTTCTTGACGCGTGCCTGCCCCCCCGATCTCTTCGACGTCCTGTTGTAGAAGTGGCGAATCGGATCGTTCACTGAATCGAACAACTCCTTGGCTTCGTCGTATCTTTTCGTCTCCAGCAGCTCCCAGACCTTGAGGTCATGGGGTGGGTGGATTTCGGCGGTCATGTTGATGTATCCCCGGCCCCCAAGCTGATGAGAGCGGGCTGGCTGGCTGCTGTTGTCGATGATGTTGAACGTGTCCGACAGCTCGTAGATGCTCTCCCAGGACGCGCCGTCTGGCGGCGTGCTCCACTTGACGCCGACGATGTTCTCGAGGTCTGCCATTTTGTTGTACGTGTCCAGGTCTACTGGACAGTTCATGCCCCCTGTGACGTAGACCAGGATCCCTATGCCTGTTGCGTCGGACAACTCGTTGTAGAAATCCAGTAAGTCGTCCTGTGATGGTAGGTTGAAAATTGGAGGCGATACCTGTAGTCCGATCGCACCGATCTCCTCCGCCTGTTTTGCATCTTCTATGGTGCGTTTCGTGTCCTTGTAGTGCAGCCCACATACGATGGACGCCTTGTCGTCTGCGGCTTGCACGACGGTTCTGAGCAGGTGGGGCCACTCATCGTCAGCGAGCATGGGACCCTCGCCCATCGCCGCAGCGACCTTGATCACCGCGGTACCCATGATCAGACCGGAGTAGACCCACCACTTGGTGAGATCAGCCATCACGCCGTAGTCGATATTGAAGTCGTCGTCAAATGGAGTGGGTACCGTGGCGATCGGTCCCTGTATTGCGTTCTTAAGGTACTCTCGGTCCATCGTGGCCTCCCCGTAGTTCTGAGTAGGGCGAACGCTAACAGCCCCTGCGTCGCCGGTCAAGGCCTGGTTCATGTACCGTGTTAGACTTGTCCGGGGATACCACTATCGGGGGCTGCCAATGGATGGACCCAGGGCGTGCCGTGAGGACGAATTTGACGAGGCGATCGCCCTGATCAACAGTGTGTTCAGGGCTGAGTCAGACCAGGACATTCGGGCCGACTATCCTCTCGTGTTCAACCAGACATGTCTGGAGTACATGCGGATTGTGCGGGTTGATGGACGGATCGTGGCGCACGTGCCGGTCGCGCCTCGGGGAGTGCGTGTTGGCGACGATGGGTTTACAGTCGCCATCATCAGCCCGACCCTTTCTCACCCAGACTACCGCCACCGCGGATATGCCACGGTCTGTCTCAGGGACTGTGTAAGGATCATGGAGGAGCGTGAGTGGCCGATATCGGTTCTGTGGACTCAGGTGCAGACGTTCCCGTTTTACCAGAACTCTGGATGGGAGGCGATGTCTCCCCAAGGCTATGGATACGGACTAGTCTCCGGCGACGCTGAGCGCTTCGAGGATGGGCAGTTCGACATTGTGCCCTACGATTCTGAGAATGTGGAACATCTTGAGGCGATTGGGCGGTTCCACGATGCCGAGCCCGAACGTATTGTGCGGACACGTGAGGATCTAGCGGCGCTTCTTTTGCTGCCAAAGATCATCGTGCACCTTGCGGTTCAAGGGTGTGTGGTCGCCGGATATGTGGTCGTTGGAGAGGCGATGAACAAGATCGGATTGATTGAGGCTGGTGGGGACTCGAAGGCTATTGGCGCACTCGTCCGTGACAGGCTTGCTAGGCTCGCTCCCGAAGACACTCTCCAGGTGCAGACGCCACTGTCGCCGACGCCCCTCGGCCGGCTCATGGAGTCGATAGAACACGATGATCGGCACTCGATCGAGGATGCCGCCCTTGCCGGATACCAGATGGTCAGAATCAACAGTCTTTCAGGTTTGCTTCAGGGGATGGAGGAGCTCGTTCGGGTGCGCTCGAAGCGGGTGCGCGCCACTTTCGGACTCGATTGCAGTGATTCGGGCGAGGCGGTAACTATCTCACTGGACGACGGTGATGTAGAAATCAGGGCCGAGCGCTCCGCTAATTCCCTGTCGCTGAGCCGCCGGCAACTCGCGGCCTTGATATTCGGTCGCCACGATTCGGTGGAGACGCCGCCAGTGCCAGAGAGTCATATCCTTCACCGGCTGTTCCCGTTCTACTTCCCGGTTTGGGCGCTCGACCGCTCCTGAATTCTACCTGTAGATTACAGGGTGATGATGCCTTTCTGAACGGCGGTGGTGACGGCTCCTGTGCGGTCGTTCACGTCGAGCTTCTGGAAGATGTTGGCCACGTGTGTTTTGACTGTGCTCTCGCTGATGGACAGGGAGACTGCGATCTCCTTGTTGGCGGCGCCGGTCGACATTAGCTGCACTACCTCAAGCTCCCGTGTGGAGAGTAGCGGGTCGGCAGGAGTGGGGCGTGACATCTCTGCGAACCGATCCAGTAGCCGGGCAGCCACCCCAGGCTGGACGAGCGACTCACCGCGGTGAACTGCTCGTACGGCCTCGAATAGCTCCTCACGAGAGGCGTCTTTTAGCAAGAAACCCTTGGCGCCGACCTCGATTGCGTGGAAGATGTATTCGTCCGTATCGAAAGTCGTGAGGACGATAAATTTCACTTCCTGATTGTCTTCCCGAATATGATGCATTGCCTCGACCCCGTCCATCTCCGGCATTCGAAGGTCCATGAGTATCACGTCTGGGCTCAGGGATTTGGCGATGTCGACGGCCTCCTGGCCATTGGCGGCCTCGCCTACCACCGAGATGTCGGGCTGTCGTCCCAGCATGGTCGCGACGCCGTCGCGGACCACTGTATGATCGTCGACTATCATCACACGTATAGTGCTCATTGTTCGTGCCTCACTGGAATCGCTCTTTTCGTAATCATTATGTGGGGAGCCGGATCTGGACAGCCGTGCCACCGCCTTCTCGGGTCGTGATGTCGAGAGTACCTTTTAGAAGTCGGGCACGCTGTTCCATGCCCGTGATTCCGAAGCCACCCGCATCCGCGATGGCCCGGGTATCGTTGCGGTCGAAGCCCTGGCCGTCGTCCTGGACCTCCAGCCCAACGGCATCGGGATAAAAGGCCAGCGCGACCTCTACGTTCGAGGCACGGGCGTGTTTTCGCACGTTGGCCAGAGACTCCTGGCATATGCGCAAGAGCGTACGCTGTACGGTTGGGTGCAGTTCTCGCTCATCGCCCACCAGCGTGAATGTGGCGGTCTCATCGCCGGATTCTCCCCATTGGCAAATTTCCTCCGGCAGGGCGTCGACGAGAAGTTGCTCTTCAAGGGCCTTTGGGGCTAGATCCCACACCGAACGTCGGGCCTCCTGGAGGCAGTGCCGCCCAAGTGTCTTCGCCTTGTCCAGGTGGTCTGCCATCTCGGACGGGCTCTCGTCCAGGATCTGCTCGGCAGCTTCTAGTTGTAACACGATACCTGTGAACCCTTGGGCCAGGGTATCGTGGATCTCCCTTGCGAGTCGGTTGCGTTCGCCCAGTACCGCCAGATCCCGCACCGTTTGCTCTGCCTCTTTGCGTTCCGTAATCTCCTGGATGATGCCCTCGTAGTACAACAACGTGCCAGACTCGTTACGGACTGCTCGGGCACTCTCTGATATCCAAATTATGGAGCCGTCGCGCCGGTATGCATCCGATTCGAACCCTGTTACCTCCTCACTTTCTTCGAGTAGCCTGACAAACTCATCGCGTCTGCCTGGCTGAACGTATAGCTGTGAAATGTCGGTCATCTGCATTTGCAAATCATCGGGGGACTCGTATTGAAATATTCGCGCTAGTGCTGGATTGGCAGTGAGGGTTTTGCCTTCACTGCTGCTCTGATAGATGCCTTCTACGGCGTTGTCGAAAATGTTGCGGTACTTATCCTCTGCCTCGCGGACAGCCCGTTCGGCCTTTCTGCGCTCAGTAAGGTCCGCCATCACACCCATCACACCTGTGATGCCGCCTGCAGCGTCTCGGAGGGGCGCGGTCCAGATCGCTATATCGACGAGGGTGCCGTCCTTTCTGGAACGGCGCGTCTCCAGCCCGCTTATCACCTCTCCTTGGAGTGCGCTGTCCAGACTCACTCCGGTCTCCTCCAGGTCCGATGAGTCGAGGAATAGGTGGTGGCGGTGGATGGCCTCGTCCTCGGTCCAACCAAAGGTGCTCCGAGCCGCGGGGTTCCAGATACGTATGTGGCCTCCACTGTCCAGCGCCACAATCGGGAGAGGGGATGCATTGATGAGGGTGAGCAACGCCTCGTTGGTACTGCGCAGCTCCGTGGTGCGGCCGGCGACCTGGCGCTCAAGGTTCTCATAGGCATCCCGGAGTTGTGCCGTCATTTGGTTGAATGCGTTGGCAAGTACACCGAGTTCTCCTTCCATACCGGAGATGTCTATTTCGACGCTGAGATCGCCGGAGCCCACCTCCCGAGCGGCGAGGCTTAACTTTTGGATTGGGCGGAAGAATATCCAAATTGCTGCGCCTCCTGCTGCGGAGACGAGCACCAGGCTCGCGGCAAGTTGGATCAGTCCAGTTCGCTCTATTCTCACCATCGGAAATGAGATGACCGATGAGTTGACCTCAACGACGACCGTTGGAGATTCGGCGCCGGTCCGGGTAAAGCCGTAGAGGGTCCCAGATGAGCTGTCTACGATCACGCCACTGCCACCGGCCAAAATCTGGTCAATGACCTCCAAGGACAGATCGTCCGAAAATGGCTGCCCGGCGGCACTTGGGTCGGAGTGGGCGACGTATTTGCCTTCGTCTCCCAGTAGATACG
>JASLXL010000202.1 GCA_030740335.1 SAR202 cluster bacterium
CCCGCCGATGGACTGCGGAAGACGTGAAAGCCAGGATTCAGGCTGCCGTAGAAAGCGGTAAGATAACACAGGAACAGGCTGATGAGAGGCTAGAAGCATGGAAGAAAGACCAAACTAAAGGCCAATGAGGATTCCAGTAGGAAAGATGATGATCTGATAGCGCCAAAGAGACGGTTCGACATGGTGACTCTTTGGGAAAGAATCGTACTAACGGGCGATAACCCAGTCCTGTGTGATCTCGGTACGCCTCGAACGTTCCTAAAGTCCGCCGTGGATAGCAGCAGCGACCTTAGCATTGGTTAACAGCCTGGACCCCTGGACAGTCGCGGTCTTCGGACTGTATCCAGCGCGGATCGCTGCCTGAGTAGCGTTCAGATCACAGAGATACTCTTCTACAAACCGGGCCTGCTTCGCTGTGAGCTTGGCTGTCATATCAGTTGGTCTTGGGCTCGCCCACCACTTCGGCAACGACGACGACCACCTGGACGAGCTCGGAGTCTAGCTCCATGTAGTGGCGCCGCTTGCCGCTCCCTCACCGTCAGCGCCTCACGATATCCTTGTTCATCGCCCAGGCCGGATAGTAGTCATGTAGTGCCACACCTTCGTATGGCCGGCCCACCGGCTGCGGTGGCACCTGGAAAGGCCCCTTGATCCCCTTCATGTCGCTCATCACGTACCGCAGCCCCACCGACCGCAGGGTCCGAGCAGACGGTACGTTGAACGGCCCCACGGTCGCCAACGGAACCCTGCCGTTCTCCAATATCCAGTCCACCGCGGCCGCCACTACCTCCTGCCCGAGACCACGTCCCCGGGCGTCCGGCGCAACGTCTATTCCGATCTCCCAAACCGGTTCTTCATCGTCCCACACGGTAGCTAGTGCGGCCACCTGGTCCTTTTCGAACACCGCGAATCCCGCAAGCGCAACGTCGGCGGCGCAATGCCAGAAGACATCCCAATCGACGCCCACCAGCTCGGATGGCACGACCTTGACTGGCCTCTTGCGTCGGACGGACCGCACAGTGGTCTCATCGCCGAACATGTACCAGCTCGGACCCCAGACGGCGACGCCGTCCGGCAGCGTAATCCGGGCCATCTCGTATGCTCCGAAAATCGAGAACAGTTGGTCAGCGTGCAGACCGGCCACAACAGGTCGCAGCTGGTCGACCCACAACGGTCGAGCCACTATGACAGCCTCGGCGCCCACCTTTACGGCCCAGAGCGGCGTGCGGTCTTCGGCCTCCTCGGCGGCCACCAAGACCGGGATAGGGTCGGAGCCCGCCTCGGACAGCGAGGCGCCAAGCTTCCGCTCGATCCATGGCCGCACGGCGTCTAGCAAGCGCTCAGCAGTCATGCTGTCTTTACCGGGTATTCCTCGGAACGCGTTCGTTCGACGCGTTAGAGCTGGGGTGTCTTCGTCTGCATGCGGAGACGGTCCGCCGAAGTCAGATGCGGGTACATCTTGCTGACGAACTCCTGGAACGTCGCCTCCTCGTCGTTGTCGGTGGTGTCGATCGCGAATTTGTACCTGATCGTAGACTCCAGGAACTCTCGGTCGAACCGCTCCAGCACATGCTCTATGTCCTTCTCCTGTAGAAGTCCGTGCCTATGGGGGGCCGCCTTCATCCGTTGTGCGATGACCTCGGGCGAGGCCTTCATGAGCACCAGCACTGTGTTCGGGTCCCGTTTCATGATCTCCTGGTCGAGGGTGCGTGACAGGCTGGGGCGCGTCCCCGGCTCGCCGTAGCCGTAGTAGAGCGGGGCGTAGACCGACTCCTCGAGATGGAAGCCGACCAGGATGTGGTCGTGGTCGTCGAAGAAGATCTGGGTCAGGTGGTAGTACATCCCCCAGGTGAGGAAGAACTTCCGGAGGCGCGGGCTCAGCGACCACATCGCCGCGGCCTCTTCGTCGGTCAGGTCGCCGTGGGTGCCAAGCTCTGGGAAGCTGAAGTGGTCGTGGTACAGGGGCATCCGGTGAGTGCCGTGCCAGACTATCGGAACAGACGTGCCCAGCACTCGTTCCTTCCACTCCGCCACCCGCTCCACGAGGGTGGATTTACCCGCGTATTCGCAGCCGGTGATGATCAGATGCATGGCAGCCTCCTATCTGGTCTGCGCGTAGGTTACAGGGCCGGGGTATGAATGCCCAGTGCCGCGCGGTCAGGGCTGGATTGCGACCTGCATGGCGTGATCTCGGCGAGTCACGAACGTGTCGAAGGCATCCTTCCACTGGTCCAGCGAGAACCTGTGGGAGATCAGCCCTGCCGCGTCGATCACGCCGCCGGAGACTAGCTCCAGGGCTCTAACCCGACATTTCTCATATCAAGTTGCCTGAGCTCAAATAACGCACCATTCTCGACGAGAGCCATCGTAGTATTACTCACGAATGCCGTCAACCTGCCCATCAAGCTCACAAAACCATCCGGCGTCGTCGTGAACTGGCGCTCGATGGGCAGCGAAGGTGGATTTCATCAGGTTTCCCCTTGGTTGGTTGTTGAAGATGAACCCAAGAATCCCATGTGGTTGGATTTACTGGGATCTCTTCGGGTGAAACTTACTTGGCCGGGTGAATGGAAAACCTAATCTATCTGATTGAGAACTCTGGGTCGAGTGCAACCTAACGGCTAGGAATCCGATGGGAGTTTGGGTACAATCGGGAGGTAACGAGATGAAGCTCAAGTCCATAGTGTTAGCTCT
>JASLXL010000203.1 GCA_030740335.1 SAR202 cluster bacterium
TCGACTATTTGCCTGCAAGTCCACTCAAAGACAACACAATCGATGCAGCCCAATACGGCCTGGATCAAGTGGCAGAGGTCCGACGTGCGGTCGGCCCGGACATCGAGGTTCTGGTCGATTGCCACAGCCGCTTCGACGAGCAAACCGCACCGGAGATCGCCAAGAGGCTCGCCGAGCATGGCGTCGGCTGGTTCGAGGAGCCACTGCAGCCCATAACAGACCTCAACGGCCTCGCCAGGGTGGCATCGCAGGTAGACATTCCGACAGCAGGCGGAGAAGACGGCTATGGGAAAGAATTCTTCAAGCGACTCGTCGAGTCTGGAGCGTCCATAATAGCCATGCCCGACGTCAAAGTCTGCGGAGGCACAGCCGAGACCCACCGCTCCGCAATCGCGGCCACCCGGGCAGGCGGCCGCGTCTCATTACACGGTCCCAGTGGCCCGCTATCCCTACTAGCAGGCGCTCACATTACAGCAGCCACCCCAAATGCAATGCCCTTGGAATACGCCGCAAACCAGGTCCCCTGGCGCTCCGAAGTGACCACGCCACCCGAACACGTCCACGCTGGCCGCCTCATGCTCCCCACTAACCCAGGCACAGGCGCAACCCTCGACGACAAGGTCGTAGCCCACCGAGGCAGACGCTGGCGCGTTTAGCAGGCCGGCCAGACTGGGTGTGCAGAGGACGGAGCCCTTTGCTGGGTATGTGAGGGTGCCCCTCACATCTAAACTTCCGTTTTCTATTTGGAAAGAGGGATCGCCAGTCGGCTGAACGGGATTTTCGTGGCCCTCCAGCAGGCTGTTGTAAGATGGCTGTGCACCGGGACCATTGCCCTGTGGACGCAATTCGCCTCAAATGAGGATACCTTCTATGAAAGTCCATCTCGTCGACGGCACTTACGAGCTCTACCGCGCCCACTACGGCGTCCCGCCCTCCTCAACCCGTGACGGCCAGCCCGTAAGCGCCGTCCGTGGCCTGGTCGCGACCCTGCTAGCCCTTCTACGCGAGGACAGCGTCACCCACGTCGCATGCGCCTTCGATCACGTCGTCGAGTCATTTCGCAACAACATGTTCGACGGCTACAAGACCGGCGAAAGGGTACCCGAAGAGTTGGCCAGCCAGTTCGCCCTGGCAGAGCGAGCAGCCGCGGCGGTCGGTGTCGTGGTTTGGCCAATGATCGAGTTCGAGGCCGACGACGCCATCGGTACAGCGGCTGTCAGATGGGGCCCAGACCCGAATGTGGACCAGGTCGTGATCTGCTCACCGGACAAGGACATGATGCAGTTGGTGCGAGACCCGGAGGTCGTGTGTCTCGACCGTCGACGGGGCATCAGATACGACACCGCCGCGGTTGTCGAAAAGTTCGGGGTCGCACCCGAATCCATACCCGACTACCTCGGCCTCGTCGGCGACGCCGCCGACGGCATCCCGGGCGTGCCACGCTGGGGCGCCAAGTCCACAGCGATAATTCTAGAGCGCTACGGCCACCTCGAAAACATCCCCGACAACGCCCTGCTATGGGACGCCAGCCCTCGCGGAGCAAAGACCATGGCCGCGTCACTCAAAGAGCACAGAACCGAGGCAACCCTATACAAGGATCTGGCCACCTTGCGCATCGACGTACCTCTCACCGAGTCCCTCGAAGACCTCGAGTGGAGAGGCGCACACCGCGCCGACTACGAAAGCCTCTGCGACGACCTCGGCTTCACCACCATCCGCACTCTACCCCACCGCTGGGCCGGCGAGTAGCCTGCCAATCACAGCACCGATTACTCCGGAAGGGGTACCCATGATCACGTAGGAGCAGGTCTATGACCCACTCTCCCGAGAGATCGTGAACAAATCACCTTCAGGTGGTCCAACGCCCCAAAATCCAAGTAGAGCCTATTCCCGTCTCCTATGCAGTTACATGGATCTTTTCAATACAGCACAGTTGTACTAGCATAGGTTGGTTTCAAACAACAACACGCCCTCTTTCAAATCACTGAAATGATACACTTTTCCATACCCTTTCCCTTGATTTCCGGGGGGGGGGGGGGGCAAATTCAACCCGCTCACTCCGCGAAAAACACGTGCTGCAGCTCGAGCATTGACTGATCGGGAAGCGCTCCCGGCGGCACCTCGAAATAGGGTGCCATCATCTCCTGCCAGCGCCCGTTCACATCCTCGTCCTCCATGCCCGATAACGACACCTCCAGGCTCACCTCCGCCTCGAAGTAGCCGAATATCAGGCCGTCACCTGCCATGAACAGCGAGTAGTTGTGCCATCCGGTTCGCGATAGGGCCTCCAGCATCTCCGGCCAAACCGCCTCGTGATGCTTCTTGTACTCGTCCAGCATGTCCTCTCGTACCTTGAGCATGAAACCAGTTCGTTTGATGTCGCGGCCTCCATTTCTCTACGACCTCGCAGGTGATTCCGTCCATGGTAGGTCGATCGAGGGGCCACGGCAAATGATCTGGTCCTCGAGGGTGATATCATTGCGGCCAGATACAAACTGACCGCCAACGGAGACGGCACATGGCCGACCAGCAGCTCGATCTGATCATTCGCGCCTGCAGAGTCTTTTGCGCAGACACCGGCCTCGACGGCCCTGGCGCTGTCGCGGTGCGCGGAGACCGTATCGTCGCCTCCGGTCCCAACGTTTCCGGCCCGGCCAAGCAGACACTCAATTTCCCAAAAGGCACGCTGCTGCCCGGTCTCGTAGACCTCCACACCCACCCCGGACCCGAAACATGGCGGTTCACGGTCGACGCCGACACCAACATGCTGGCCCGTGGCTCAACCACCGTGCTATCCCAGGGCGACGCCGGTTCGGCAACCTGGACTCACTACCGTGACAAGATCATTGACCGGGCCAAGACACGCATACGGTTGGCCATGAACGCCTCGGTACTAGGCGAGTACCTGGACCGTGGATGCGTCATCCACATGGAGGAGGTGGACGTGGACAGGTGTGTCGCGGCTATGGAGGACGGCGGCGACCTGATCTGGGGGGTTGCCATTCTACTGACGGCAAAGGCTACCGGTTACAACGACCCGCGAGAGATCATGCGGCGCTCCATAGAAATCGCCGAGCGCACCGGCAAGCCGATCATCTACGGTCTGCGGCGCGAGCCCTCCGATTGGCCACTCGCCGAACAGCTAGCAATACTCAGACCCGGCGACATCTTTACGTACTGTTACCAGAACGATGCCGAGAGCATCGTGTCCGACGGCCGGATCGTCGACAGCGTCTGGGAGGCACGAGAGCGAGGCATCCTGTTCGACACCGGCTTCGGCATAGGCGGCCCCGACCTCGGAGTTGCAGAGGCCGCCATCAAAGATGGATTCCTTCCCGACACAGTCTCCACCGACGTCCACAACCGCCATCGCGGATACAATCCACCCCATGACATGCCCGGCACCCTGGCCCGCATCATATCTGTCGGTATGCCTGAGACCGAGGCCTTCAAGCGCTCCACCCTTCGTCCAGCCGAAGTCCTGGGCCTGGACGGTGAGATCGGAACTCTGGCCCCAGGAGCCTGCGCAGACCTGACGGTCCTGAGCGACAGCCCAGAACCGATGCTCCTGGCGAACTCAGAAAACGGCGGACACCACGGCCCAATTCTGGAGCCCACCCTCACAGTCCGAGCCGGCGAGGTCGTGGCAACCTAGGAGTGCTGTCTAAGGGTCACCTATGGCAAACACGTCGAGTTCAATGCTCTTCCGATTGCCTTCGTAATCAAATGTTCTCAGACTGAGACTCCCAACGATCCTATTCGCTATCTCGTAGCACCCATCCGTAGGTGTGACAGAGGTATGATAGGCAGAGATCCATGCGTGTCCGTCCTTACATCTTCTGAGTCAGCCTGATACGATTCCTCGCGGCGAACGGCCGATCCATTATCGAGGGATTCCATCGCCCAACGCTACCACAGGTTTCTGGTTGTTGAAAATGCCACTTTTGTCTGTTTTGATTTCGTCGGATACAGTAGTATGCTAGATAGCACAGCACACTCTACCGATCAGGTCCATCTACGTTAAAGACCGGCGCACCGGCGCCTACTCGAAACAGTACCACCATCGATTCCGTGGTGCCCGGATTGGTCTCACGGTGCACAGTATGGGCAGAAATATGGACGAAGTCACCCGCCCCGCCCTCAACGCCATCGTCCCCACCGGGGCCGAATTCGAAACGAGCCAGGCCCTCTACGATGTAGGCGTAGGTCTCGTAGTCTCCGTGGTGGTGCCATCCCGAGGCCGTGCCAGGCGCCACGCGGACCGTGCCCGTCCATATCCCGTCACCGGAAAAGGCCTGCGCCCGGATCATTCCCGGCGTCCCGCCCGACTCCGCCATGTCTCCGAAGGCAACAAGTTTCAGGGGTTCCATCGGTTTGCTCCTGGATCTAGAAAGGATCGGTCAGCGGCGTCATGATACACTAGCACCGCGAACGCTCGGACTGGATGGCCTGCGATAAACCATCCATAACCCCTGCCGCGGCACTCGCCTTCCTGGCGTGAAGCTCGGTCGGAGAGGAGTGCTCACCAATGCTGAACTTCATCGTCCGGCGCACGATGCTAGCTCTCCTCACCTTATGGGCCCTGTCGATCATCGCCTTCATCGTGATCCAGCTCCCACCCGGCGACTACATCGACACCTACGTCACTGCCCTGCTCGAAGGCAGTGGCTCCCCCGGCGGAGGCGGCGCAACCGGCGGCGTTTTCTCAGAAACCGTAGCCCGCACACTCCGTGCCCAGCACGGCCTGGACAAGCCAATCCACATTCAGTACGCCAAATGGGCCTGGAACATGGTCCGGCTGGACTTCGGCCAGTCCCTGGAGTTCCAAAAACCGGTTGCCGAGCTGGTCACTGAACGATTATTGATGACGGTCATCCTGGCCGGCACGACCGCCCTGTTCGCCTGGGGCATCTCCATTCCCATCGGCATCTACTCGGCAGTCCGACAGCACAGCATCGAGGATTACACGTTCACTTTCCTTGGGTTCATGGGTCTTGCGATCCCCGACTTCCTGCTGGCCCTGTGGCTCATGTGGATCATGTTCGTCTACTTCCCAGACGTGGGTATTGGCGGCTTATTTTCCAACGAGTACATCGAGGCGCCCTGGAGCTGGGGACGGGTCAAAGACCTGCTGTCACACCTCTGGATCGCCGCCTTCGTGATCGGCACCGCGGGAACGGCCGCCCTGATTCGCGTAATGAGGGCCAACCTGCTGGACGAACTGAACAAGCCGTACGTGACCACAGCGCGGGCAAAGGGGCTCCCCGAGTGGAAGCTGATACTGAAGTACCCGGTGAGGCTAGCGCTCAACCCGTTGGTCAGTACACTGGGCTACCTGCTACCTACATTAATGTCGGGCAGCGTCATCGTGTCCGTGGTACTCAGCCTGCCCACCGAGGGGCCGCTCCTGTTACAAGCGCTGGAGTCCGAGGACCTGTTCGTCTCCGCCACGATCGTACTGCTGTTGGGCACCCTGACTGTCATCGGGACGCTACTCTCAGACATCTTGCTTGGCATCCTCGATCCGAGGATACGGCTTAATTAGAGTGACTTCTCATGAGGCGCTGGGCAATCTGAATGGGATAAGTCCCAGGCCTCCATCCCGTCGTCAGGCAATAAGAGTTGGGAAAAATTTTCTGAGGGACACCCTCAGACGCCCACTACAGGGAATCCGCCCCTCTGCACACCCATGTCACCAACCCTAACAATTGCCTATAAAGGCGGATACATCGCATCGCCCTTTGAGGTCTCCAGCACCGCAGCAGCCCTCAGGATGGACCGCTCGTCGAAGTGTCGGCCAACTATCTGCACACCGATGGGCAGTCCCTCCGAACTCCAGCCGAAAGGGATCGATATGGCTGGAGAGCCGGTCAGATCAAAGGGCACCGCGGCCCGCAACGCATTCCGTGGAGGTACAAGCTCTCCGTCCACGTCTAGCTCCCCTACCCTGTGGGGATGAGCCGGAACGACGCCCATCGGGCAGAGCAGCAGATCGTACTTCGTGAAGTATCGGGCAACCTCGGCACGCAATCGTTCGCAGTCGGCAAGCGCCTGCTGGTACTCGCGAGCCGTGGGTCCAGGACCGCTGAGTCTGGCGCGGATCGCCGGCGAGAGCTGGTCCACTCGACCCTCAATGATGGGCTCCAGATACTGGGTCACCTCAGCGCTGTAGATCGTTAGCGAAATGTCCTGCCCCGGCAGCTCTTCCCAGGCGTCGAGGGAGACCGGATCCACGGTACAGCCGAGCCCCGATAGTGCCGATGCGGCCACTGCCACAGCGTCCTGCACCTCAGTGGCCACTGGTCCGAAGGGTCCTGCGGTGCAAAAGCCTACGCGCAGACCCAGGGGTGGTCCATCGATGTTCTCGAACCTCTCTACCGGGACCGGAACCGCGTACGGGTCCAGCCCGTCCGGGCCTGACATTATCGAGAGCCCCATTGCGATATCCTCAACCGTGCGAGCCATCGGTCCCACGTGCATGTACCGCAATAGTGCCTCGGGCCAGTGCCCGGTCAGCGGGACGCGGCCCTGGGTAGGCTTCAGGCCGACAATGCCGCAGTAGGACGCCGGCAACCTGATCGAGCATCCCACGTCGCTCCCGATCCCGAGGGGCGAGAGTCCCGCTGCTATGGCCGCCGCTTCGCCTCCGCTGGAACCTCCGGGGGTGCGGTCCAGGTTCCAGGGATTCTGCGTGCGTCCAAATACCTCGTTATCCGTCTCAAACCAAAAGACGAACTCGGGCACGTTGGTGTGGCCCATAAAAATGGCGCCCGCTTCCTTGAGCCGTGCGGCGGCCACCGCGTCGGCGTCGGGCACATGGTCAGAGAACAGGCGCGAACCGCGAGTGGTGCGCATGCCTGCGATATCCAGGGAGTCTTTGGCCGTGAAGGGCACCCCGTGCAGAGGCCCCACAGCATCTCCTTTCGCCAGCTCCGCCTCCGCCTCTTTGGCACGGTCCAGAGCGTCCTCTGCGGGGGTGACAATGGCGTTGAGGGCGGGATTTACCACGTCGATGCGCTCTAAGTGAGCGCGAACTACCTCGACTGGAGAGAGATCCCTGGAGCGGATACGTTTGGCCAACTCGGTCGCCGTGGCATAGCAGATCTCTTCGTTCACGGTCTGGTCACCCCCTGAGACTCCCTGACTCGGCTGCGAAACGACCTTTTGAGGTACACCTTAGCAAGTGTAAGGGGCTGAGTAAATCCACGTACCGGAATCAACGTACAGTGGCGGCAACCCAGAGGTAAAAGTACCGCAACGGCGCTCGCCATACCCCTAGCTCAGGACATGGCGGCATTGCGCATCGCATTACTGCTCGCTAGGCCGGACCCAGATTGCGCCACCAGCGCAACTCGTTGCTGCCGCGTTCGGCGCACGCGACGATGTCTAACAGCCCGTCACCGTCCAGGTCGACGATGATGGGCTGGGCTGCCTTGGACCACGGCGACTTCAGGATCTGCATGTCCCAGGGGCCCCTCGGGTCACCACGGTGCTTGAACAGCGCCACTCGCCCGTTAGCTCCCCATGCGGTGGCGACGACCTCCATCTGGCCGTCACCGTCCACGTCGGCGGCCACAGCCTCCGATGCTTGATGGAATTCATCGGCGATCACGTGCTTCGTCCAGCTATCCGGCCCCATACGCTCGTACCACACGATCTGTGCGCCTGGTGTCTCCAGCACCCCCTTGACGGAGTCGTCGCCACGGATCGCCATTACCAGGTCGAGGCCGCCATCCCCATCCATGTCAACGGGCTGGCCCTTGTTGGGGCGCTTTGGCGTGTCGATGATGTGCCGGGGCCAAGTATGGTTGTACGGATCTCCGGGGTTTTCGTACCACGCAAGCAGATCGGAGCCCGAAGCCGTACCTATGAAGTCAGGCCTGCCGTTTCCGTTCATGTCGACCGCTCGCACCATACGCGTCTCCTTCACGCCCTCGTCGACGATGCTCTTGACCCACTCGCCGTCCTGCCGGTCGAAGTACGCAAACATGTTGCCTTTGACCCAGCTCGACGCGACGATCTCCATCTCGCCGTCACCGTCGTAGTCCGAGACGGCAACGTCGTACGCGCCGGGCAGGTCCTCGTGGCATATGTAGTGCTGCGACCACGAGGCCGCGTCCCTCGGGTCGCCGTCGAACTCGAACCACAAGACGCTGCCATTGATGTTGTCAATAGTCACGATCTCGGGCTTGCCATCGCCATTGATATCGGCGATGGCGTGTCGCTCCAGCCACTCGTTGGAGCGCTCGTGGACGACGTGTTTTACAAAATTCCCCTTGCCGTCGTTCTCATACCAGTAAAGCCCAACGTCGGTGTCGGTGCTCACCAGGTCGAGGGAGCCGGTGCCGGTCAAATCCACGGCTGAGACGCCGATGGTGTAATTATAACCGTCGCCAATCAGCCGCTCTTCAAATTTGATGAATTCGTTCAATACAAGACCCCTGTAGTTGTTTGCGGTAAAATATCTCCCTGAGTACTTCCCCACCCTTCCCAAAGATAAAGGGAATATCTTGTGAAGAGCACCCTCTCACGCCTCCTTTGGAACCCGATTACAACACCTACGACTCAACATCGGCTATGTCGATTTCGCCTCACACTGCGAAGCGGCCCGGGTCGAACTCGTCGAGGGGGACGCCGGTGGCGTCGTTAGCTATCAGCTCGGCCATGAGCCATGCCATGGCAGGGCCCATCATGAGACCCAGGCGGCCACCCCCAGTGGCCACGTAAGCCCCTTCGAAACCAGAAACCTTGCCCAGCACGAGCTTGCGGTCCGCCGACAACGGGCGCAGGCAGGCGGTCTGGAGCACGATCTCGCCCTCCGCCAACGACGGGATGTTCTTGAGGACCGCGGCCATGATCTGGTCCCTGCCCTCATCTGTGATACTCTCATCGAGCCCAGCGTCTTCGAACGTGGGCCCCACCCAGGTTAGGCCGTCGGGCTTGGTCGAGGCGAAGTGGTCGCCACCGGCCACAGAGGTGCTAATGGGCGGACCGGGCAGGCGGAGGCGCAGTATCTGACCCTTCCACGGCCGCATCTCGATCGGGATACCAAGCCACTCGGAAGCTCCCTGGCTCCATGGCCCCATGGCGACTACCACCTTGTCGCAGAATAGCTCGCTACCATCGACTAGAAGCCCACGCACTCGTCCGCCCTCTCGCACGAGTCCTGTGACGGTCCCGTGGCGTATCTGGGCTCCGTACTTCTCGGCAGCCATCGATAGCGCCAGCGTCAGCTTGTACGCATTGACGTCGCTCGTGCCTTCCGTGTAGACGGCCCCAATGGCTTCCGGTCCCACCCTCGGCTCGATGCGCAGTGTCTCGTCCCTATTGAGCCAGCGCACTGAGTACCCCTGCCGGTCCTCCCACGACTGGCGCAACAGGTCGAAACCCTGGGGATTGCGAGCGGCATTGGCTTCTGCCTCATCGAAGGCCAGGGTGAGGCACGGACGCCGGCGAAACTCGACGTTGACGCCGCTCTCCTCCAGAAGCGCATCCGCCAGCTCGGCGTGAAGTCGCATCCCATGCGAAGCGACATCGAAGTGGGTGCCAGTCATCCCAGCTTCGTCATAGGTACCGAGGGCCGCATAGGAGAATCCCGATGCATGACTGCCAATTGCGTCCCTCTCTAAGACCACACTCTTGATCCCTTGCCGGGCGAGGAAGTAGGCGGTGGCCGCGCCAACCAACCCTGCACCGACGATTACTACCTCTGCGTTGTCTCCAGTCATTTCATCTCCTCGCAAGGTCTCAGGTGATCGAGCGTACAGTCGGACGCCGCCCAATGATAGCGGATTGTTCCGAAGGCTACCCGCTTGAATTATGATGTAGTAGCACCTAACCTAACGTTCGCAGCCACCACGCCAAGACAGAGAGAGAGATACATGACCGACTCAAAGCCGAAGGTACTCGTAACAGGGGCCAGCGGCTTGCTGGGCGGATTGACTGTGAAGCACCTCAAGGACAAGTACGACTTCAGTGCTCTCAACCGCAGCAAGACCGCCGACTTCGCCCACACCAAGACCGCGGACATGGACGACTCGATCCCCTGGACGCAGGCGGATATCGCCGACTTAGACGCGATTATGCCGGCCTTCGAGGGCATCGACATGGTAGTCCACATGGCCAATTACACCGGGGATGCGGACTCATGGGACGATCACCTGAACGCCGGCATCATCGGCACTCGTAACGTCTATGAGGCCGCGCGGCTCAACGGAGTCAAGCGCGTCGTCCTCGGCAGCACTGGCGATACAATGACCGGCTACGAATGCGACCCGCCATATGGCTACATGGCCTCCGGCAACTACGACAAGGTTCAGTGGGGCTGGTCGATGGTCGACTCCACCTGGCCTACCCGGCCCGTTAGCATTTACGGCGCTTGCAAGGTCTTCTGCGAGGCCCTCGGCCACCACTACTCAGACATCGCCGACATGTCTGTCCTTGTGATCCGGCTGGGCGCGGTCCTCGAGCCGGACGCACCGTCTCTTCGCCGCCACTATTCCGGCTGGCTGGGGCAAAAAGACTACGTCTCGATGGTAGAGAAGTGTCTCGCGGCCCCAATGTCCCTGCGCTACGACATCTTCGACGCGATCTCCAACAACAAGTACAAGTGGCGCAACACCTCTCATGCCACCGAGGTCCTCGGATGGGTGCCGCAGCAGAGCGTTGACGACCACGAGATCGACGACAAGGGCGGCTGGCACCAGGTAAAGACGTTCCACGGCGAAAAGTGAGATAAGCCCTCGGATCTCTTTGACACCTTGGGCCTTGCAAGATAGAGTGCGAAACGGTTCGGGGCCAATTTCGGACCCCCACTAATAATAGGGAGATAGCGATGTACGAGTACAAGGGCGTAAAGAAGTCAATGAAGATTTACAAGGAGGCCGGCAAGGTCATCCCAGGCTACACACAGCTCAGGAGCCGGCTGGCAAGTGGCTTCGCCGAGGGCGTCAGCCCAGTATACGCGGATCGGGCCAAGGGGTCACGCTTCGTCGACGTGGACGGCAACGAGTACATCGACTGGGTTAACGCCGTCAGCGCCATTATTCTGGGGCACCACGACGACGTGGTCGATGACGCAGTGAAGGAACAGATCGACCGGGGCAGCATCTTTACGGTGAACAGCCCCAAAGAGGTCGAGCTGGCCAACCTGCTGATTGAGACAATCCCCAGCGCTGAGATGGTGAAGTTTTCTAAAGGCGGCGGCGACGCTTGCGCGACCGCAGCCAGGATAGCGCGAGGCGCTACAGGGAAAGAGATAATACTGTTCTCCGGTTATCACGGCTGGCACGATTGGTACCAGTCGGCCAACTATCTGGACTTCCCAGACCTGGTAACGGGCTCGGGAACCAAGGGTGTGCCGAAGTCGCTCGCAGGGACCGCTATCCCGTTCGGCGAGGGTGACATCGACCGCCTCGAAAAGCTGTTCGGGGATCACAAGGGCGAGGTAGCCGCGGTGATGATGGAGCCCATCCGCTCCAACGACCCGCCTCCAGGATACCTAGAGGCCGTGAAGCAGCTCTGCCACGACAACGATGCTGTACTGATTTTCGACGAGGTGTCCTGTGGGTGGCGCATTGCGATAGGTGGCGCCCAGGAATACTACGGAATCACGCCTGACATGACCGTCGTCGCCAAGTGCATTTCCAACGGCTATCCGATGGGCGCCGTGGTCGGAAAACGTGAGATCATGCAAGAGGCCGAGGACATGTTCATATCGAGCTCGTACTGGTCCGACAACATTGGGCTCACGTCCTCCATCACGACCATCCGGGAGTTGAAGCGCCGCGACTCACCAACACGTTTCAGGGAGATTGGCGAGAACATACGCGCGGCAGTGAAGGAAGCCATCGCCGATGTGGGCATATCCGCGGACGTGGTCGGCCTGTCGAAGGCGCCAGCGCTGCAGATCGACTTGCCGGACGAGTCGCTGCGACCAAAGGTCATGACCCTGTTCATCCAGGAAATGGCCAAACGAGGTGTCCACACCGCGGGCGGGTTCATGGGGACGCTGGCGCACACGGACGAGGACATCAAGATTACGGCGGACGCCGCCCGCGAGGCTCTGATGGTCGTGCGTGATGGCCTAGAGGGCGGTCTGGACGAGCTGCTAGATGCGCAGGTGAAGCGCGAGGCCATCCAGCGCATCGTGCGTTAAGGCGCAGGCTCTTTTCGGCAGAAATTAAAAGGGGGTGTACGGGCAAGTTCCCGCACACCCCCTTCTTGCTTTTTTCTTGTACCGCGAATCCGACCGCTACGTCCCCAGGATCTTCCGGAGACCTCCGGCTCTTTCGTTCAGCCATCCGTAGATCATGTGCAAGTCGGTGCCGATCGCGAAGTGCTTGACGCCCATCTCGATGTTCTCCGCTGCGTCGTCCGGGTGGTTGATTTCGGCCCGAGGCTGAACGCCCATGCTCAGCGCGGTCTTGAAGATGTGGTTCCGGATCTCCACGTTCTCCTCGGGGGGAATCTGGCGCATCCTGCCGAGGCTCATCGCGTAGTCATTGCCGCCATATACCACCATGTCGATGCCGGGTACCGCAAGCATCTCCTTCAAATTCTTAACAGCCTCGTCCTTTTCGATCATGAGCGCGATCACGATTTCATCTAGGGCTCGAACGTACTCTGGCGTCCCAGACACCAGTCCGTAGTCGGCAAAACGACGGTCGGCCGAGCCATAACCACCCTTTGTTTGCGGAGTCTCGGCCCTGACAGCAGCGACGCACTCCTCAGCCTCTGCGGCGTCGTGGGCATCGGAAAACAAGATGGCCTGAAAACCGGAGCCGATGGCGCGCTGCGCCACAAACTCTCGGTTCAACCGATCGACCTTGATCATACCGGCCATGTTGTACAGTTCAAGGGCGCGGCCGAAATGGTCGAGGTCCGGCAGCGTGTAGGGACCATACTCGGCGACGAACTCTATGTAGTCGATCAGGCCCGTGTGACCGATTATCTCCACCACGTCCGGTGACGTGGTCATGGTGTGGGTTCCTACCGTCGCTTTGTCATCGTTCAGCGCCTGCCTGAGCCGGTTTTCTCTCATATCACACTCCAGCCTATTGAGTATTGTTCGACATCACGGCCAAGAGCATACACGCTGCGGGGTAGTCTGGCGACCCCTGTTAGCCAAACAGCCCGGCAATCCTGTCCACTACTAGCTTTTCTTCGCCGTCCCTAATGCCAAAGACTTGGATAGGTGTGGCTGTTGCAAGCATTCGGTATGCTGGGCGAATAACGACT
>JASLXL010000204.1 GCA_030740335.1 SAR202 cluster bacterium
GCAATCGTAGCAGCGGCGTGCACAGGCGGCAATGACATAGAGGAGATCGCCACCGCCCAGCCTACGGCCGCGCAGTCTGCTGCCACTGCTCCTACCGCCGCACCGACCGCGGTCCCTACCACCGCTGCAACTGCGCCAACAGCTGCTTCTACCGCCGCACCGACCGCGGTCCCTACCACCGCTGCAACTGCACCAACAGCTGCTTCTACCGCCGCACCGACCGCAGTCCCTACCACCGCTGCCGTCGAGCCTGCAGCGATCCAGACGTCAGCGAACTGTGATCCCAGCACGACCGTTGACCCTGCAGAGATCGCAAAGCCTGCGTCGTCGGAACTGTCGATCGAGGAGCAAAAGAAGGCGCTGATCGCCATTGTGAATGAGCGGCTGTCGGGATTCAACAACGAGGAACTGCCACGGCTGAAGATACCGCCTGATGCCCGAGACCATCGCCAGGGCGGGATCTGGGTAACCATCGAGTTCAACAGCGACTTCCTCGACACAATACCGAAGAGCAAGGAGTGCCTAGACATACTGATGAGAGATACTTACGAGGCTCTATTCACCGCGGGATTTGACCTCATGTGGGTGGACATGACCGCGATCGGGGAAACTATGCTCCATGGAGGTTCTGGTAGGTCGCGAGGACGTAGTGGCATGGCTCCCGCACAGGTCATTAAGACCCGGTTGACGCGTAACGTGGCGGAGACTATCGACTGGGCAAACAAAGAGTCGCTGGACTTCGACGAGATATGGAATACGCTACTGGTGAACCCCGTTTGGAGAAGGGCACTGCAGGAGGCGCAAGAAGGCGACTAGAGCCCATTACGTCCACGCGCACTGGTTGGCTTCCTAGCCAGTTCCCGGATCGCTTGACAATCGTCCATCGACATCTGAGGTTGCCTGGTACACCACCACAATGCCGTGAAGAGCACGAACCACTGCGTTCGCTGTATAGCTCGAAGCTAGGCACCATCCCATCCCGTATGACCCTGTCCTATCAACAGATCGTGGCTATGCCACGAGACAGATACCCTCTGACGCCGCCGAGAGGCTGCATGAGGCAGGGGGATTCTTCAATGAGAAGGTTCTCTAGTTGGAGACTCGTCGCGACGTTATCGCCAGCACTATGACATCCCCAGATCAAGGGATGCCCCAACCGGCCTCACGAATAGCCCGAAACCACTTCACCTTTGCCCCCTAGGCCAAACTGCCCTCAAAGGCACGTTCAGCGTCGATCCCCAAGTGCAACCTTCTCCCACGTGGATGGCTGGTTACCCTGCGTCCCAATCAGGCCTAGGCATCGAGAAGACGTTATTCACCTCGACGAAATCGTGGTATCCCAGCCTGCCGATGGGCCGTGTCTTGAGAAAGTCAATCTTGCCGTTGACCAAAACCCCGTCGTCGACGTGAACGCCGATGACCTCGCCAAATACGACGGTGTTCGAGCTCTTTGGGTCGTCGGAGAGTATGTCGAGCGAATGCATGTACCGGCATTCGAGATGAATCGGTGACTCCGCGACGCGAGGACACCTCACAAGCGTGCTATCCGCCTTCGTAAGCCCGGAGTATACGAATTCGTCGATCTCGTGAGGGGCCGGCACCGACGATGCGTTCATCTGCTCCTTGAGCTCCGACGTAGCGAGATTGACGACGAATTCGCCAGTGGTCTGGGCGTCGGACACCGCGTCCTTCAGGCCGCCGAAACTGTGGTTGCTGGTGGCTGAGAACATCACCTGAGGCGGGTAGTAAGCAACGATGTTGAAGAACGAGTAAGGGGCCAGATTGGGTACCCCCTCGGGGCTCAGTGTCGAAATCCAGCCGATGGGCCTCGGCACTACGATAGCGTTCAGCGGGTTGTGAGGCAGTGGAATCCCGTGTTTTGGCTCGTAGAACATCTTGCTCTCCCGTTGAGAATACCGGTTGGTTGGGCTAACCGCCGTTTTCTAGTGCTGACCTCGATTATCACCCGTCCCGTGACACCAATGATGACACCGGTGCCAGTCATCGGTTTGCCTATTGTGAGTGTAGTCTGTCCCAAGATTATGGCATGACTGGTAGCAGCTAAGACTACCAGTGTCAGACATTGGAGGCAAAAGGGGGAGTGTCAGTTGATAGTGGGGCAGCAGTAAGTGCAACCAGCATGAATCATAGTGCTAGTCTGCGCTCGCGTTACTCTGGAACCTCGTAGCTGACATCGAAGTCGCCTAGTCGGCGGACGTCCATTCCGGGGACGCGCAGAGACGACTGGCTTGATGCCACCCACGCTGCGACCTCTTCCCGATGGCCAAGGCGCCGGAGTGCGCTGAATGCCTCACCAAAATCAGAGCGGTTGCCGGCGTCCGAGTCCCACAGGAACAGGTCTTCGACGCCTGCGCCGTAGAGTGCCGCCGCTTTCAGCCTGTACGCCTCCGGGCTCATCCGGCGCGGCATGATGTTGATAGCGAGCCTGCAGGCGGTGCCCCGCGTCAGCGAGACTAGATAATCCACATCGTCGATTTTCTTCCAGGACTCGCTCCTTCCCGCAGTGGCAGCGTCGAACCGCGGTATCGAGGAGTACCCGATAAGGGTATCTACCAAACCCTCGTCCACCCATGCCTTCAGATCCAGCCCGAAGAGAAGGTTCTCCTGTTCGTCGCCGGACACAATGGCGGAGACCTCGATGCGCCGGGGGCGGTTGTGCCGCTCGGCCACGCCGTCCATGGCTCGGCGGACCTCACGCATAAAGCCGGTTAGTACCTCCGCGCGATATGACAGCCACCGCGAGTCTCGCGAATCCAGCTGCCGCGGGTCCTCGCCAAACCTAGCGATAAAGCCGTCCACGAGTGGCGGCTCGTATTCCACGATGGGCGGACGTCGGTTGTACATGATGCATATCCCGTCGACGGGATAGGTCGCGATCTCCTCGAGCAGCGAGAGTACGTACTTTCTTGTCTCAGGGTAGCTGTAGGCGATGCGCGGCGTTCGGTTGCCATCACGGTCGACTCCTCGTAGTTCCGGATGACTGTGGTAGAAGGAATCGTGTCGACCGTAATCCTGGGGAGGTGGACTATAGAAGTTCGCGACGCGGTATCCTGCATGGAACTCCATTCCCAGGGCGTGGGCATGGGCGATAGCGACCTCGAAGGGGTCGATACCGCTGTTCTGCAGCAAACGGAGGCTCTCCGCAGCCCAGCGCTCGCCGGGGCGAGCAAAATCGTCGAGGTCGTCGTGGGTTTGCAGCCTGGCTATCTTCGTGGAATAGAGTAGGCTATCGCCGCCCCCGATCTCCCACAAAATTCGGGCGAAATCGGAGTCGCGGAACGGCTCGATCTGGCGCCTGATCTCTTCCACACTCGTCTGGCGATATGCGTAATGCATGGACCAGGCGTCGTTGTGGGCCCACAACCGCCGCGTATCGGCACGCTCGCGGTCGGCCACCAGGGCATCGACCTCCTGCTCGTCCAGTGGCGTCAGTTTCACGTAGGCCACGCCGGCGTTGTAGCACTGGACCGATCCGGGCCCGTCTCCTTCCGTCGCGCGTACTCCCATCTGCCCCAGCACCAGTTCCTGCCCCGTCAAGTCCGCCACACGCCAGAAAAGCTCGACAATGCGCGCGCCCGTCGTGTCATCGGGCTGCCAGGTAAGGATTGAGAATGTGCTATCGCCGCTTAGGCGGGACAAGAGTTTGAGAGGTTCTCTGAGTATGCCATGGCCCTCGAAAATGCCAAAGGAAATAGCGTGCCACCCGGACACGCCCACGCCAAGCGTGATCTCGGGTGCCTCGGTCTCGGGCCCGGCTAGAAGCGTGGTCCCTGCGAGTGCGTCAGCCTCGTACTCAAGGGCCCGCCACTTCCGCCTCTTGGCCGTTGGCGAGGAGGTGCCGGCCGGAACGCGTCGATCCAGGTCCGTCAGGTAGACTGGCGCAGCGGTGTACCCTCGATCAGCGATGTAGTCGTTACGCTTAGCACCCTGGGGGACAGGGCTCTGGCTAGGCATAGGTCCACGATCGGGCGAGTGAGGATTTCCGGGGTCCGTATTTTCCATCGCCGACGCCCTTTCCGATTCGGGTTGCAATAGCATATACCGCAAGAGTCAGATTCATAAGATGCCGTGGGAATTCCCACGGAGACGGATCGATGGATTCGAAATTCAGAGTCGGACTAGGATAGTCGGTCTCGTACATGCATCAGCCTTTCAGTTGGAACGTTGGTAGGAACGTGGCTATGACCTGCCATGCCTTTAGAAGCCCACCGCCTCCGCAGTTTGGAGCGTGTGAGTGCCAGCGCGTAGGACGTTGTGTACGCGATCGACCACAAGGGCTGATGGCCTGCCGAACCGATACCACGCCTCTATGTCGCTGACTACCTCGATGCGATGGCCCATGTTCCGCAGTGCCTCGACGACGCTGCCATTCAAACGCGAGTCCACGAGGTTCATCTGCCCTGCGGCGTCGGCTCGCGGGACGGTGATGGCTTCCTGTGGTCCCATACCGAACTCGAGGACATTAAGCGCCACGTTGATGTTGGCATTGATCACCTGGCGTCCTCCGGGCGCGCCCACGCTCAGGTAGGACTTGCCCTGTTTGGTTGCGAGTAGCGGGGCCATGTTGACGAGTGGTCGTTTCCAGGGGGCGATGGAGTTGGCCGCACCCGGCTTCGCGTTGAACCACGTCATCCCGTTGTTCCAGATGAAACCCAGTCCCGGCGTAACCACCCTCGAACCAAATGTACCTACGGCGGTCTGAGTGCACGAGACAATGTTACCATCAGCATCAGCTGCGCCAAGATGCGTCGTGCAGTCACCGGAGCTATCGGTGGGCGAAACAGGACTGTCCGACGGGCGAGGCCTCCCCTCGAGAGGCCAAGGGTCGTGGATCTCTTGTGTTGCGAAGTAGGTCCACGGTGGCTCGTTCGACATAGCCTCGACCGCCGCCCGTTCCTCATCCAACTGTCCCGAGATCTGCTTGGCATATTCCTTGGACAGCAGACCCTTGAGTGGAACATCGACGAAGTCCGGATCCCCCATGTATCGGAATCGGTCGGCGAACGCATGCCGCGCGCCCTCGACGAATGTGTGAATGTGCTCTTTGGAATTGTGTCCCATCGAACGCAGATCGAAATTTTCGAGGATGTTGAGGGTTTGTAGGGCAGTCCATGAACCGGAAGGCGCGGTCGGGGAAAGTATCGTGTAGTTGCGGAAGATGGTCGTCAGCGGCTTCTTGATGGCGGGTTCGTACCTCGCGAGATCCTCTCGTGTGATGAGTCCACCATTGCGGCGCATGTCCTCCTCGGCTGCCCCGGCGACCTCTCCCTCGTACATCCCGGCGCGGCCGGATTTGGCGATGCGCCGAAGCACTTCGGCCAGATCGCGCTGAACGAGTCTGTGGGAGGCGGTGTTCGGCGAGCTTGGATCTGGGGTGTAGTCCGGAGGGGCACCGTTCGGAAGAAATATCTTGCGACTGCCTGGATGTCGCTGGAAACCGGCCATTGCGCTGCCGATCATTAGGGATAGTAGCCAGTACACGTCGAAGCCCTCTTGTGCCAGGTGGATCGCTGGTTCCATCACCTGCTCCAGAGGAAGCTTGCCAAGTTGCTCGTGGGCGACGCAGAGCCCAGCGGCCGTGCCCGGCAGGGCAACTGAGCGATACCCGTCCGCGTTCTCGTTGCCTTCCACCGCGAATGTGGATATGCCGGTGCCGGGTCCGGTGATCTTGTACATGTCTGGTCGAGCAGCACTTGGTGCTCGGGGACCGAACTCGATAACCAGATCAGTACCGGGCGGATATTGACCAGTTCCAGTTTCGAGATGGACGAGCATGAACCCGACCCCGGCGATGCTGGTGTTGTTCGGCTCAACGACAGAGATGGCGAAACCTGTCGCCACGGCAGCGTCAACGGCATTTCCGCCCTTGCGGAGCATCTCCAGGCCAGCTTCCGCTGCTAGGGGGTGCATGGCAGTCACGACGCCATTCGCCGCAACAACCTCGTCCTTATCGGGCCTCCAGACTCCACGCAAACTCATCGGTGTTCCTCCAGTCGATTCTCCCGATCTGTCGCAGGTCAATCCACAGCAAAGACTTAGCCCTCGACCCAATGGGCGAACAGCGGTCTGGCCTCGGGTGGCAAAGAATCGAGTACCTCAGCTAAAATCGTCGGATTTATGCTGTCCTTGCCCTTGGTCTCCACCACAATCCGGACGTGGTCCGGATGTCCCTCACGCTGGACGTTGAGGTTGAGCCACCACGGGGCGTATCGGACGCTCATGGCTATTCGAGGCTGATCGCTGTTGTTCTCGGCCACCGAGTGCCACAGACGGCTGTCATAGATCACCACATCGCCGGGACCGCCGGTGACGTGGATCTCCTCGGGATGGGGTGCATCCCGGTCTACGCCATTTTCTCCCGACGGATTGTTGGGAGAGCGATGACTTCCAGGCACGATCAGAGTCCCGCCGTTCTCGGCACTGAAGCTGGTTAGCATCCATAGCGACGACAGGTGCATCATCGTATCCGGGTATGGTGCCGGAATATGCGACTCGACTGTCTGATTGTATGGCCAGTCAGAGTGCCAATAGCCCCGTTCAGTCCCCGGCCAGTTGACCAGTCCACCCACTGTCGAGACTCGAAAGTACTTGCCAAATATGGCACCCGCAACTGCCATGATGCGCTTGTCTGCCAGATAGGACGTCACTTCAGGTATCGTGTTGATCAGGCCCTTCACCCCGCCCACTCCTGCGGCGCTGATGCGATGCCCGTGCGCGCGAGTCTGCGTAAGAAAAGCCTCGCGCTCTTCGCGCTGGTTGGCCTCCTCCGACAGAATCGTTTGGCGTAACTTATCGGTCTGGTCGCCGGGAATGGCGTCCTTGAAAATACACCAGCCATCGACGGCCAGCCTTTCGAGCACCTCTTCGTTCTTCATTTCTTTTCCTTTTCCATAGGCATGGTCCACTTTAGAGATCGTTCGCTTATGGGGGGACTATCTCCAGGCGTCATTGCCATCATTGTGTGCTGTTCAAATGGTAGGTGGCATCACCATACCAGCCGCGTGTAGCAAACTAGCCCATTCTGATGCGCGGGTCCAGGATGCCCAGAAGGATATCGGATAGTAGCGTTCCGACAATGGTCAGGGTGCCGAGAAGAAGCACGATGGCCCCCGATACGAATAGATCCTCAGCTAGTAGCGCCTTTAGGAGCAATGGGCCCTCGGTTGGCAAGCTTAGCACGACCGAAACGATTACGCTCCCCGACATCAATACCGGCAGCAGGTATCCCAGCGTGCTCACCAATGGGTTGAGCGCCAACCGGACAGGGTACTTCAAGATCAGCCTCCACTCGGCCAATCCCTTCGCACGAGCGGTGACCACATAGGGCTTGTGCAACTCGTCTAGCAGATTCGCCCGCATCACGCGGATCAAGGCAGCCGTACCTGCGGTGCCCACGACGAACGCTGCTATCCACAAGTGAGAAATAAGGTCCTTCACCCGTCCCCAACTCCAGGGCGCGTCGATGTATTCCCGAGAGAAGAGTCCGCCAATCTCATGGTCTGGGAAATATGTAAAGGAGATCCAGAGGAGCCATAGTGCTAGCAGGAAGTCGGGTACTGCCAGTCCCATGAAGCCGAGGAATGTGAACGTGTAGTCTTCGATGCTGTGTTGCCGAACTGCAGAGTAAATTCCGATTGGTATTGAAAGACCCCATGCGAACATGGCCGTGGTCCCTGCCAAAATAATGGTCATTAAGAGACGCTCAGTAATAATCTCAACCACAGACTGGTTGAATACCAGAGATTGACCGAGGTCGCCACGCAAGACCCGCCACATCCACTTAGCGTATTGGACGTAGACTGGCTTGTCCAAACCGAACTGCAATCGAAGTCCTGCCGCAAGATCCAGCATTGCCGGGGTTGTCTCAGCTCCCTGTGCTCCGCCCTGCACCAGATCGAGAATATAAGTGTCCACGAAATCGCCCGGTGGAAGCTGAATCACCACAAAAGAGATAACAGACAGTGCCCAGATTGTCAGCAGCGAGAGAAGCGTTCGGCGGATGATGAACGTAAGCATGTAGTCAGTCTCCAATACTCATAAGTGACGAGGTGTAGATGAGGAAAAGGCGACCTAGTTTCAACCCTGAGCTGGCGACGACGCCCATTCTACCATGTGATCGACGGCTCGACTGACCCACGGTCCGATGTCCTCTCGCGTAGACGATACACGACATGGTGTAGCGTACAAGGCAAGAACACCTGAGAGTGGGCTTCAGAGATGGGACCATGACCGAAATAAAGATACGTATCTACGTTGATTCTGATCAGAGTGGTTAGCACAAATCCGGAGCTGCTCCGCCTAGGGGATCTCGTCCACGGCAACCGGCCGCCCCTCTCGGAGAGAGCGTGTGGCTGCCTCGGCGATACGCAACGCCTCCAACGCATCGGCGCCTGAGCAGGGGCTGACTATCTCTCCGCGAGCGACCTTCAGGAACGACTTCAACTCGTCCTGGTACGCGGATTCGAACCGGTCCATGAAGAACTTGTGTCTTCTTGCAGACTCATTCTCAGGGTCACCGTCCAGCGCCCGAAGAGGTTCCTTGCCTCCGGTGCCGGCCACGACGCTGTCACGGGACCCGAACAGCTCAAGCCGGACATCGTAACCCAGAGGGTCGTGGCGAAGGCCGGTGATGACGGCTACTGCGCCGCCCTCAAGCGTCAAAAGCGCAGCGGCGGTGTCCACGTCCCCGATGTTTGGGAACATCTTGTTTTCCGTCAATGCGTTACCCCGCGCGTAGACCTCGATCACCTCAAGGCCAGTTGTCCAGCGCAAAACGTCGAAATCGTGGATCATCATGTCCCGGAACAGCCCTCCGCTGGCCCGTATGTAGGCGTCGTGGGCGGGCTGCGGGTCATGGGTCGCGAGACGGGCCGCGTAGAGCCGACCGATGTCGCCGGATGCAACCAGACGCCTTGCCTCGATGTAGCCGGGGTCAAATCGTCTTTGGAAACCTATCTGCAAGGCTACACCGTTCTGCTCCACGACATTCAATGCGCTTACCGTGGAGCCCAGGTCCAGGGAGATAGGCTTCTCGCAAAAAATCGGCAATCCTGCCTCAGCGCCCGCGCGAATTAACTCGGAGTGGACGTCGGTCGCAGCCGCTATAACCAACGCGTCGACCTCTTCGATGAGCGAAGATACATCTGGGAGGGCTCGGGCTCCGATATCCTTTGCGACTTTTTCCGCTTGTCCAAGATCAATGTCTGTGACAAAGAGTGATGTCACTCCTTCCAGTGAAACAAGGTTCTTCGCGTGGAATGCGCCTATCCTACCGGCGCCGATGAGCCCTATCTTCATGTTGATGCCTCCATGGGGTGTCCCGACTTGGATCGCATTATTCTACTCACAATATGACGCCCCATTGCATGGTTAGAATGCTTCTACATAGTGATACCACGACCCTGCTAAATGAGTCGCGACGATAATAGCGCTGAGTAGTAGACACAGAGCGATGAGGCTTCCTGGTTGCCAGGTCAGGATCGTTAGAGAGTTGGGCGGTACAAAGCCCACGGCCCCACCAAGGACGACGTTGCGGGACATGAGGATCAACACGGCCGAGGGTACCACTGCCACATAGAGTCCGTCTACTACGCAGGACCCACTTAGGCAGCGGCGAGACCTATCACCCACCGCCTGTCTGGGCACCATGGTTCTAAGCTCGAATGCACACTAGACCTGACATCCAGATTAGCCTTTGCCGGTAAAATCTGGATTTAAGGCGTTACCCATTCCTATCGAAACGCCCTCGTACACTTCATCACGGGTCGCATCCAGAGGCAGACTGTAGTCGCACCTATAGAGCTGCGGAACTCTGGCGTTGCGTGCACCCGGAGTACGGGGCATGTGTTATTCGGTAGGGTACTCCCGTGACGGTGGAGGCGCCCACGGGCATTTGGAGTGGGGTGTACGTAGAAAAGTGTGCCTATTTTCGTGGTGCGTCTAGTTCGGCACTCTAGACAGGGATTCTCTGTTATAAGTGTCCTGAGGGGGAGGCAACTAGAACTCCCCTGGCCTGGGACCGGGTTGGACCCACAGGATATCAAACACGATTGCCCCCTTTTGGGAGGGGTGAAATTTCAGTTTCAGGTGGCTACAAATGCTTGACTACTACCGGATTGCCGATCTCCTTGAACCTGAGGAAATGCAGATTCAGTCGACGGTCCGCGAGTTTGTGGATGCCGAGATATTGCCTCACATTGCCGATTGGTGGGAGGAGGGTGGGTTTCCAGAGCATATTGCTCTCAAATTGGGTGGATTCGGGCTGCTGGGCGCGAACTTGCCGGTGGAGTACGGAGTCGCAGGGGTAGGCAATGTGGCTTACGGGCTGATCATGTATGAACTGGAGCGCGCAGACTCCGCCCTCAGGAGCTTCGCCAGCGTACAGGGCGCTCTGGTTATGTATCCGATACATGTCTACGGTTCAGAGGAACAACGCCGGCGCTATCTTCCGGCCCTCGCCTCAGGCGAGTCCATCGGGTGTTTCGGACTTACGGAATCGGAGGGTGGATCAGACCCGGGTGCAATGCAGACTCGGGCCCGGCGAGAGGGTGACACGTACGTCCTCACTGGTACCAAGATGTGGATCACCAGCGGCAATACCGCCGATTTGGCGATTATCTGGGCCAAGGACGACGATGAAGTGGCGCGTGGTTTCGTCGTGCCGACCCAGTCCCCTGGATTTTCGGCCCGTCCTGTCATGCAGAAGATGAGTCTCCGCGCCTCCGATACTGCGGAGCTGGTGCTGGACGAGGTGCGCGTTCCGGTTGACGCGATCCTTCCGGGAGCACACGGGCTGTCGGCGCCGTTGGCCTGTCTGACGCAGGCTCGCTACGGCATAGTATGGGGCGCGCTGGGAGCCCTGGACGCCGTCTACTCCGAGGCTTTGGAGTTTGCAAAACAGCGGTCGACCTTCGGCAGGCGGATTGCTTCCCGGCAACTGGTGCAGGCCAAGCTAGTGGACATGCTGGCAGACCACACCAAGGGGCTGCTCTTGGCCTGGCGTTTGGGGAAACTCAAGGACGAGTGCGGAATGACCTTCACCCAGGTCTCGCTGGCCAAGCGAGAGAATGTGCGATCGGCACTGCGGGCGGCTCGCACGGCCCGGGAGATTCTTGGGGCGGAGGGAATCACTCTTGGCCGCGGGGCCATCCGGCACATGCTCAACCTGGAATCAGTGGATACCTACGAGGGTACCCACGATATACACACCCTGGTGCTGGGTCGTGACATTACCGGATTCCAGGCCTTCGAGTAGGAGTCCAGATCACTTCACGTCCTGACTGGTGAGCCTCGTGCCACGAACGGTCATCCTCACCTCAAGCCTCTCCCTCAAGGAGAGGATGGTCATCTGTCCCACACTATTCCTTGGGTGTTGTTTTTCGTGGTGTGCTGAGAGCAGAGCCTCTTTGCTGGGTGTGGGAGGGTGTCTCTCACAAAACTACTCTTACTTCTTATCTTGGGGGGTGTGACTTCGGAACGCAGCCTACCCGCTTCTCTGATGCCCATCGCCAATTCTTTGGTCCTCGGCGGCGAGCCATTCCGGATACGGTCTTGGCATTTCCGCGGGAAGGCCGAGTCCGTACTCGTCTCTCAACCGGAGCAGAGGGTGGTCGCGGCGAGACTGGGGCAGTTTGGTGGTGTGCCCGTACGCGCCGGACTCAAAGATTGCCATCATTATCTCCAGCGCGTGGACGGCTTCCGCGCCACTACTTTCGTGATCTCGGTTCTCGTCTAGAGCCCGAACGTACTCCTCTACATACCAGTATTCGTTGGCGTTGGCTGGACCCTCGGGGTCGAAGCCATCCACGTACACCGGTGGCAGTGGCTCCCACCGGTTGTGGTCGCTGTCCGGGAGGTAGTGAGGCTGGGGTAACAACCACGCGTTCTGATGACTCTGGCAGATGATGCGCCCATCTGTCCCGTGCAGCTCCATGAAGTGCCCGATGGGTGAGATTTCAGGGAACCGATGCTGCACGAGCGTCGCCGGAACACCACCTTGTAGGCGCATCGTGGCCGTGATGAACTCGCCGGCGATGGTTCCCATGCCGCTGGGTGAAGGCACCACGTCCTGAGCTGTGATGGCGTGGCCGTTTGTTGTGAGGGATGCGCTGACGCTGGTGGCGTGGCCTCCGAAGGCGATCATGTTGTTGATGATGTGGGTGCCGATGTTTAGGAGCCCGTAGCCGCCATAATAGCCCTTGCCCGAGCCGTGGATGTAGCGGATATCACCGATGCGGCCCTGCGCCACAGCCTGTCGGGCCGCCTGCATAGCCGGTCCGACCCGCCCCTGGTGGTGCACCGCAATGCGAACACCCTTCGCGGCGGCCAGGGCCGTCACTTCGTCCGCTTGTTCAAGGTCGACACAGATCGGCTTCTCGACGTCGATATTCACGCCGTGGGCTAGGACGCTCAGGCATAGCTCGTGGTGAAACTCGGTGCCTGTTGGGATGGCGACGATGTCTGGCGCGGTCTCGGAGATCATCGCGTCCAGGTCGCTGTATCTCGCGGACACACCCAGCTTGTCCCCAAGAACGTCAAGCAGTTCTGGGACGAGGTCGCAGAGTGCCACGATTTCAATGCGCGGGTGAGCTTGATATGCCAGCGCCGCAGCAGTTCCCCTGTTCCTGCACCCCAGGATGGCTACGCGATAGGTCTTCATGTGTCCCTCTGAGGCGGTCATCGTAAAGGAAAATTTCGATCCTGGCAGAGTCTATCACGCGCTTTAGGATCGCGTATCCGGCGTGAAGCAGTGCTGTGTTATCCTGCTGCGACAGCTTTTGGCAGGGAGGTATAGGCACCGGTGAGCAACTCCACAGAACAGCCAATGCAGATACACATAGACGTGCAGGTTCCCATGCGGGACGGTGTCACAATGTCGGCGGACGTATATATGCCTCAGGGCGAAGGGCCATTCCCCGCGTTGATGCTCCGCACGATCTACGACAAGCAGGCTGAGCGGTACATCGAATGGACCGAGCGTTTCGTCGCGGCAGGCTATGTTTGCGTGATGCAGGACTGCCGAGGGCGGCACGAGTCCGGTGGGGCCTGGGAGCCCTACGTCCACGAAGCCAATGACGGGCACGACACCGTAGAGTGGATAGCCAAGCAGCCGTGGAGTGACGGCAACGTGGGTGCCTATGGTGTGTCCTATCTCGGATTTACCCAGACTCAGCCCGCCATCCAAAGGAGCCCATATCTGAAGGCCATCGCTCCCATCGCGTCCCAGCAGGACAACTACGGCCACCATCGGGTCGACGGTGTTTTGCAGCAGCATGTCGCACAGTATTTCGTAAACATGGCCGGTCGCACTATGAAGCGTGGCTCAACGTCCTTAATGGACTGGGGTGTGCTGCGTCGAAGTTTGCCACTGATCTCGATCTGGGACGATATCGTGGACCTGCCTTTTTACCGCGAGGCCGTGCGCCATCACACATTCGACGATCATTGGAAGTCGTACTCGATGCGCTATCAGTACGGCGAGGTGGAGACGCCTGCATATTTCGTCACCGGCTGGTATGACAATCTTGTACGGGAAACCTCGCGGCTCTATCGGGGCTGGGCCTCTCAAGGTCGCACGGCCAAGGCAAGGAACCTGACGCGGCTGCTCATCGGTCCCTGGAGCCACGGCAATATTGGGTCCGCCGAGCCGTTCGGGGATGTTGGCTTTGGAGGCGAGGCTCACCTCGACATTATCGACGAACAGATCAGGTGGAATGACAGGCGGCTCAAGGGACTCGAAAACGGGATCGACGACGATCCGCCGGTCAAGGTATTCATAATGGGGGCGAATCGGTGGCGTACTGGGCCGTCGTGGCCGCTGCCGGGCGTCGTCTCTATCAGGTTCTACCTGCGAGGCGACGGCCCCGCGAACTCGCTGAGCGGCGAGGGCCGGCTCGGCGAGGCGCCTTTTGAGGGCGAGGCCCCGGATCACTACGACTATGATCCTGAGCGTCCGGTGCCCTCTGTCGGTGGGCAATGGATGATGCTGGAAGACTCCGGTCCATGGGACCGCCGCTCCGTGCAGCGCCGAGATGACGTGCTCGTCTACGATACTGGGCCGCTGGCCGATGCCCTGGAGGTCGTTGGCCCTGTAACCCTAACGCTGTTCGTGTCCTCCTCAGCCCCCGACACGGACTTTACCGGTACTTTGTCGGATGTCCATCCCGATGGCAAGGCGATCATGCTTACTGAGGGCATCATGCGAGCGCGGTTCCGTGATTCCTTTGAGGAGCCGGAACTGATGGAGCCCAGGCAGGTCTATGAAATTGAGGTAGACATGTGGGAGACAGGGAACCTGTTCAAG
>JASLXL010000205.1 GCA_030740335.1 SAR202 cluster bacterium
ACACTCAGCTCAGCCGTGAAATATTTCTAACGATGGAATCAGGCTAAAGATGAAGTCAAGGCAATGCGCACTACCGAAACCATAGTCACAAGCATTGCCGCCAACACGATTGCCCCAACGCATTACAAGTCTTGCCTAAAGACTTTAGGCGTGACCCCCCTCTCTCTTAATCTCTTAATGAGGTAAGGGAATTTTAGTAGGGGAGTTCACTTCAGAGGGTTGATTATCAATGGAAAGGGAGAGGTAAAAGGGAAAACCCCCTCGACGATTCGGTGTCGCACCGGATCATCGGGCATCGGATCTGCGGTATGGTAAAGGAATCCGGATAAATGGGAGGGTAACATGAAGACCGGAAGGATACTGGCTCTGATGCTGTCGCTGGCACTCTTTATGACACTGGCGGCTGCATGCGGAGGAGATGACGAGCCCGCACCCGCGGCGCCCGCCGGTGGTGTTAGCGCATCGGAATTACAGTCCGCGATCACAGCCGCTATCGAGGCCGCGGCATCTTCCGCGCCCAGCGGCGTAACGGCCGATCAGATGACCGCCGCCGTAAATGCCGCCGTCTCGGCCGCAGCGGCCGGGATCGTAGCGCCGGAGGGCGTGTCCGCCACTGAAATCGCCAAACTGGTGGAGGATGCGGTGAAGGCCCAGGTGCAGCCTGGCGCCAGTGCAGCGGAGATCGCCGCCCTGGTGGAGGGCGCTGTACAAGCCGCCGAGTCCGCAAGGGCGCCCGGCGTGACGCTCGCTCAACTGACCAAGGCCGTCGAGGACGCCGTAGTAGCTATCGAACCAGTGGTGGTGGAGAAGCAGGTAATAGTTCAGGTCACACCCTTGCCCGCGTCTACGCAGCCAACGGGTTTACAACCTACAGGGACGTTAACGGTAGGAATCTCAGTGTTGCCTCCCCTGGTCCAGCTACCATCAAAAGACGCGGCTGGCACCGTTGGCAGCTTTGGGATGGACTGGAGCGTTTACGAGGGCATCGTAAAGGCCGGGCTTCCGCCGATTCCTGGATCACCCTCATCTCCAGACCCAGGTGATTACCTGCCAGAGATCGCGGAGTCGTGGCTGATGTCATCCGATCAACGTAAGCTCACCTTCAATATCCGCAAGGGAATCCAGTTCCATGGTGATCTGGGTGAGGTGACCGCCGAAGACGTTGCCTGGACGTTTAACGAGTCATTCAAGGAAGGCTCGACTGGCAATGGTCCTGAGCAGCTTCCCCCTTCGGTCAAAGTCGGTTGGGACGTCCTAGACCGATACATCGCCGTGATGAACATCGCCGAGGGTGGGGCGCCCCCTACATGGGGTGTATTACTCGGTAAAGGCTGGTCGGATACCTATGGAATCTTAAGTAAGAGGCACTACGATAGGGTCGGTGAGGCCGATTTCATTACGACTCCCATCGGCACCGGTCCCTTCGAAGTCCAAAAGTGGGTTGGACACGACGAGATGATAGCCGAAACAGTGGAGGACCACTGGCGCGTAACCCCAAGTTTCGCCAGGCTACACATCGTCTCGATGCCGGAGCAAGCCACCAGGGAGGCGGCCTTGCTTACCGGCGAGGTTGACATCGCGCCCATACCCGGCAAGGCACTCAATGCTATAGTAGATGAAATCGGCGGTGGAGCCATAGGCGTCAGCATGAGCAACCCCAACACCATATACATGTCCGGCAATTACTGGGGTGCGACGTGCGCCACGTGTCCGGAGACGGATGTCTATCGGAAATGGGCAGGTTTCACGGAGGCTATCGAAAAGGGCTATCCCTGGGTCGGTGACCCCGATGATGCGGTTCAAATGGAGAAGGCCCGTAAGGTTCGCCTTGCTATGTCCATGGCCATCGACCGACAGACCATCATCGATACGGTCCTGGGCGGCTTTGGTGATCCCGTGTACATTCACATGCATCACCAGTTTCCTCCCGGTTCCCCAAATTATAAAGACGAGTGGACGATTCCCTATGACCCTGTGGCAGCGAAAGATCTGATGACGGAGGCAGGTTACGCGAATGGCTTCGACTTCACGTTCTGGGCGACTGCAGACTTCTCATTCTGGGATCCTGAGATCGCGGATGCGGTCGCAGAGATGTGGCGGCAGAACCTTGACCTGGATGTGACGGTCGAACATACGCCGTACGCCAGCCGGCGGCCCTCGTCTGTGGACAAGAGCATGAACATCCCCTGGCTACACGGATGGGGCTTGGTTCCGGGTGACACCAAGGCCGGATTCTTCTGCCCGGGTCCTGGGCACATAGGCGGACTGACGCTTCCGGACGACATCTGCGAAATAGGCTTCCGGAATGACGTCGAGCCAGACTTCGCTACGCGCATTGCGAACAACGCCGCGATGACAGACTACCTATCGGAATGGGCGTTGCATATCGGTATTGCGACGGTAGGTAACTACTTCGTGTACCAGCCATACGTCAAGGGTTGGAGGCCGTACACGGTCAACTACTTCAACAACCCGGAGAGTATCAGTATCGAGAAGTAGCTCGATATACAACTCCCCCGGGAAATCCCGGGGGAGTGAAGAACGGGCCACCTGATCTTTCCTCTGGGAAGGCGGTCTTGAGCGAAGTGCCTACGACTATGTGGGGGTACTACCAGTGCGGGTACCCCCACATGGTGTGATTTAAGGGAGAAGCATGCGGAGACTTATCGCCCTTCGGCTCGGTGCCTTCGTGGTGGTTATGCTAGCGATAACCATCCTCGTATTCACCCTATCGAGGATGACAGGGGATCCCCGCTACCTCTACATGAGCCAGTATACCCGGATCACCACGGAAGAGTGGGAGGCTCAGGGGAGAGCGATGGGACTGGACAAGCCTCTGGTTGTCCAGTACCTCTTGTGGCTGGGCAATGCAATGAAAGGTGATTTTGGCGAATCCGTCCATTACCGAATTAACGCCTTAGACCTGATCCGTCAGTACCTCCCGGCAACCCTAAAGCTATCGGGTATCTCATTCGGCATAGCGGTGCTGGTGGGTGTGCCGCTCGGCGTGCTCTCGGCTGTAAAAAGGGGTAGTTTATGGGACTATTTCGGCCGCAGCTTTGCGCTACTGGGCCAGTCGGTGCCCCCCTTCTGGATAGCTATAGTGTTGGTGTGGGTATTTGGCGTAGAGCTTGGGTTGCTGCCCACGTCTCGCCAAGGTGACTGGTCACATTACGTTCTACCGGTGGCCGTGCTTGGCTGGCTACCGGCCGCCGGCCTCCTGCGCCTCACCCGTTCCTCAATGCTCGAGGTCCTCGACAGTGAGTATGTGAAGTTTGCGAGGGCCAAGGGCGTCGGTCCCATGAAGATAATCTGGAAGCACGCGCTGAAGAACGCTCTTTTAGCGCCCTTGACCTTTGCGGCGATCCTTCTAGCCAGCTTTTTGACCGGCACCGTGGTCATCGAAACTGTATTCGCGTGGCCCGGAATAGGCAGACTCGCGGTTCAGGCCGCTCTAAACACCGACTTTCCTCTTATCACGGGATTATCACTCGTGTTTGCGATAATCTTCCTCATGTGCAGTTTGGCGGCAGACGTGGCCTACGGCCTCATCGACCCTCGAATTCGTTACCGTTAGCTACAACATGAGCTCAATCACAGGAAAATTGACTCCAAAAGGCATTAACGTAGCCAAGGTCTTCGGTACCCTCAGACGGTGGCCCATCATCCCCGTTGCGGTCGTCCTGTTCCTGATGATAATAGCCATCTTTGCCCCATTGGTCGCACCACACCACCCCCTCGAGGCGAAGTTTGAGAAGAGGAACGTTCCACCGGTCTGGACTGAGGAAGGGACATCAGAGTATCTCATGGGTGGGGACCATATCGGGAGAGACATCTTAAGCCGCATAATCTTTGGCACGCGCATCTCCTTGATGGTTGCGGCGACCGTGCTGGCGGCGGGCGCCTTCGTGGGGACTGCCCTGGGTGTTACCGCAGGCTACTTTGGTGGGATAGTGGACGAGATTCTCATGCGGCTGGTGGACTTCACCTATGCCGTGCCGTTCATTCTGGTGGCGCTGGTAGCGGCCGTTATCTGGGAACCAAGCTTGCAGCTCGTCATAATCCTATTAGCTATTTTCACCTGGCCTCCTTTTGCACGTCAGGTCAGGGTAGAGACCCTGCAGCTCAAGGCCATGGACTATGTGGCCATGGCCAGGGTGTCGGGCGCCTCGAGCCTGCGAATCGCCTTCAAACATATACTCCCCGGGATAGTACCCACCGTCATGGTGATGGCATCGCTGCAGGTGGGCGCTCTTGTCATCACCGAGTCGGTGTTAAGCTTTTTGGGGGTAGGAATCCCCGCACCCGACCCGTCGTGGGGCAGCATGGTGGCACAAGGACGTAACTACGTAGCCACGGCATGGTGGATAGCATTCTTCCCCGGGGTGGCTATCTTCTTGATCGTCTTTTCCATGAACTTCCTGGGCGACTGGCTAAGGGATACGCTGGACCCCAAACTGAGGCAACTGTGATGGAAACCACAGGGGATAGGTCCCGGGAAACGGTGGTAGGAACCGTAGACGAACGTGTGGTCCTGGAGGTCGAGGGACTCCGCACCCACTTTGTCACCCGGTGGGGCCTTGTAAAGGCAGTCGATGGAGTGAGCTTCCAGCTCCACGCCGGCGAGACGCTGGGGCTCGTGGGCGAGTCGGGCTGTGGTAAGTCGGTAACGGCACTGTCCATCATGCGACTCGTGCCGTCTCCGCCGGGCCAGATCGTCGGGGGGCGGGTGTTAATGGAAGGAAACGACATACTCCAGGCCGACGAACACGAGATGACGCAATTACGTGGCAGCAAGATCGCGATGATCCTCCAGGACCCTATGACGGCCCTGAATCCCGTGTTCAACATCACAGACCAGGCGAGCGAGGCGTTGAGGATACACAAGGGGCTGAGTGGCAAGGACCTGAAGGAACAGGTGATAGCGATGCTGCGCCGGGTCCGAATCCCCGCCCCGGAGATTCGGATACGGGACTACCCTCACCAGCTGAGTGGAGGCATGAGGCAGCGTGTCGTGGGGGCCATAGGCATCTCCTGCGACCCGCTTGTCCTGATTGCCGATGAGCCCACAACATCTCTCGACGCTACGATCCAAGCCCAGTACCTCAGGCTGCTGAAAGACCTTCAGCAGCAGACAGGCACCGCGCTGGTGTTCATCACCCATGACTTCGGGATCGTGGCCAAGATGTGCGACCGGGTGGCGGTGATGTATGCGGGGCGCATCGTGGAGCAAGGAGACGTGAGGCAGATCTTCGACAACCCGTCGCATCCCTACACGGAGGCGCTGATCAACTCGGTCCCGAAGCTCGAAGAGCGGATAGACCGACTCTACGCCATCGAAGGGCAGCCTCCAACCCTGTGGGACCTGCCCGGTGGGTGCTCTTTCGCTCCTCGATGTCCGTATGTGAATGACCGGTGTCACGAGGAATATCCATCTCTCCTGACTGTCGGGGACAGACACGTAGCTGCGTGCTGGCTGCGAGAGGGCTGAGCGGTGTCGGAGAACGACATGAGTGGATCCAACGCGAACCTGCTCCAGGTGAGGAACCTGAAGAAGTATTTTCCTATCACCAGTGGGTTGATAAAACGCAGCAGGGCTTTCCTACGGGCGGTGGACGGCGTCTCGTTCGGCATCCAGGAAGGCCGGACATACGGATTGGTGGGCGAGTCGGGATGCGGCAAGACGACCACGGCCAAGATGCTCCTCCTTCTGGAGGAGCCGACGGGCGGAGATATCCAGTTCGGAGACCTGGATGCCTTGAATTTGGACCGGGACGGAGCCAGGCAGTACAAATCGTCGGTACAGGCCGTGTTCCAGGACCCGTGGGCCTCACTAAACCCCCGCATGCGGGTGAGAAACATCGTAGGCGAGCCACTGGATATCAACAGCACCCTGACCGCCCAACAGATCGAGTCCAGGGTGAGTGAGGTACTGGGAGAGGTCGGCCTTCAGGCGTATCAGGCAAATCTCTACCCCCACGAGTTCAGTGGAGGGCAACGTCAGAGAATCGCAATGGCGCGGGCGCTGGCCCTAAGTCCGAAGGTCATTGTCCTCGACGAGCCCGTCTCGGGCTTGGACGTCTCCATCCGTGCGCAGATAATGAACCTCCTGAAAGACTTGCAAGAGGAACATGACCTCAGCTACCTGCTCATCGCTCATCATCTGGCCACCGTACGGTACCTGTGCGACAGGATAGGGGTCATGTATCTGGGCCGCATAGTCGAGGAGGCGGACACGGAAGAGCTGTTCGAGAACCCTCTCCACCCATACACCCGCGCCCTGATGTCGGCGGCGCTACCGTCACACCCGGACATCGAAAGGGAGGAGATCATCCTGACTGGAGAGGTGCCGTCTCCGGTGGACCCACCCTCGGGTTGCCACTTCAATCCTCGATGTCCGGCCGTATTCGAACCTTGCTCCGAGCGGGAGCCCGTTATGACCGAGCCCACCCCCGGGCACAAGGTCGTCTGTCACCTGTACTCCTGAGCGTGTAGACTGTCAGCGTTAAAGAGAAACCCGGGAGTTACTGGAAACCACTCGTGCAGAGTAGGTTCCACGCTGCCATCAACGCCGCCACCTAGTGTTCACGGCCGAGTTCGTCCCTTGAATCCGTTACCGTTAGCTACACCATGAGCTCAAGCACAGGAGTATTGACTCCAAAAAGCAGTCACTTAGT
>JASLXL010000206.1 GCA_030740335.1 SAR202 cluster bacterium
CCTGCGAGTTCGCTTTTTCACTATCAAGCAGCTCTCTGTAGGCGAGCGCCTGCTTGATCGGATTGGCCTCTTTTGGGGGTCGAATTCGCTGGGATTTGCGTCTTCTGCCGATCTGGATGAAGGGAGTGTTTTGCCTATGCCCTTGATAAATATTGAACTTATCCCAGATCAGCAGGGGTTCAGTGAATGCATCACTTGGGCTACCAACTGTCGCGACTCATCGAACTTCTGACACGGGGGAGTATCGAGGAGCGCGACTCTAATCTCGTCGGGAGTCCAGATGAGCTGGTTGACCCGGAGCCGAATCAGCTCCCGCCGCTCCTCTGGAATCGCTTCCCGATAGAGATCACCAAAGGTCGTCAGGGACTCGGTCATGGACTGAGCGCTGACGGCCTTTGCTTTTGTGGCCTGGATTTCCAGGTCCACATCCAGAGCTTCGTCTTCCAGTTGCTCCTGCCGCTCTTCGAGTTCGACGATCCGCTTGCCGACTGACTTGATCTTCCGCCGCCCGGCAATGCCGTCCACCAAGGCGTCGATCTTCTCAGTGACGGCTCGACCCTGGCTCTTGAGCTCCGTCCGGCGCTTCTTGAGGTTACCGAGTAACTCGTCAGTTCCTGACATCGCTTCCTGGACGATTCGCTCGATCGTTCGGTCTTCATTGCTCAGTTGAATCAGGCGGTCGGCTATGACTTGCTCCAGCGGTTCTGCGGGGACTGGCTTCGTCTTGCAGGCTTCCGTGCCACGGTGGTTCCGGTTCGTGCAGGCGTAGTAGCTGTACAATCGCTTCTGGGCGTTGTAGCTGAACGTGGGCGTCATATAGGCCCCACAACCACCACACCGAACTAGACCGTTCAGAACGAACAGATGGCGCTCCTGGGGCCTCCCTCTCTTGCCCCGGTTGCCGGCGATCGTGCGCTGCACTTTCTCGAACAGCTCCACCGGTACGATCGGCTCGTGTTGGCCTTCGTACAGTTTATCCTTGTGCCGGACTTTTCCGATGTAGACGGGGTTGGTCAGGATTCGAGAGATTCCCACGTCAGTGAACGGTTTACCCCCCTGCGCCTTGCCGCGCCGGCTGGTGTAGGACTTAGTCCGGTATCCCCGCCGGTTCATATCCTCGGCGGTCCGACGGAGTCCTCGCTCCTTCAGGTAGGTCTTGTAGATCAGGAGGACGAGGTCCTTTTCTTCCTGATTGATGGTGGGGATTCCTGGGGCCTCAGGATCAACATCGTAACCAAGCATCTGACCACCGTTTTTCAAGCCCTGCGTGGCTCTCCAGGCAGCCTTCTGGCTCGTCCGTTCTGACGTTTGTTCCCTTTCGAGTTCAGCTACGACGAGGATTGAATCGCCCCGGGGTTGCCGGAGGCTCCTTTTCTTGAGAGGATTGGAGACATGGCAAACTCAAAGAGATATTCCCCAGAGGTGCGGGAACGGGCGGTACGACTGGTGTTCGAGCACGAGAGTGAATACGACTCTCAGTGGGCGGCCATCAACTCGATTGCTGCCAAGATTGGTTGTACACCGGAGACGCTCCGCAAGTGGGTGCGCCGGATTGAGGTCGACGGTGGCCGTCGGGACGGTGTGACCAGCGACGAGAGAGAGCGAATCAAGGACCTGGAGCGAGAGAATCGTGAGCTGCGGCGCACGAATGAGATCCTTCGAAAGGCCTCGGCTTTTTTCGCTCAGGCGGAACTCGACCGCCGACCGTAGTGATGGTGGCCTTCGTCGACGAGGAGAGGGACGAATACGGGGTCGAGCCCATCTGCAGGGTCCTGCCGATGGCTCCGTCCACCTACTACGAGCACAAGGCTCGACAGGCAGATCCTTCTCGCATACCGCCTCGCCTCCGTCGTGATGCGGTATTGCGGGTTGAGATTGAGCGGGTCTGGAACGACAACTTTCAGGTCTACGGCGCTCGCAAGGTCTGGCACCAGCTCGGCCGTGAAGGCTGGGATGTCGGCCGCTGCACGGTCGAACGCTTGATGCGTCAGATGGGCCTTCAGGGCGCCACACGAGGCCGATCCTTCAAGGTGACGACGATCGTGGACGGAGTTGAGGCGAGGCCCGCTGACCTCGTCGAGCGCGACTTCACCGCCCAGCAACCCAACCAGCTGTGGCTGGCCGATTTGACGTATGTCGCCACGTGGCAGGGTTTCGTGTATGTCGCCTTCGTCATCGATGCCTTCTCGCGCATGATTGTCGGCTGGCGCGCCGCCCGTACTCTGCGTAGCGACCTGGCCCTCGATGCCCTGGAACAGGCTCTGTATGCTCGTCCGGTAAGCGACTGGCTCGTACACCACAGCGACCGCGGCGTGCAATATTTGTCTATTCGCTACACGGAGCGTCTGCTCGAAGCCGGTATCGAGTCTTCCGTGGGTAGTGTCGGCGATTCCTATGACAACGCCCTGGCCGAGACCATCATCGGTTTGTACAAGACCGAAATCATCCGTCGCAGGGGACCTTGGCGCAACCTCGATCACGTCGAATACGCGACGCTGGAATGGGTGGACTGGTTTAACAACCGTCGGCTACTGGAGCCGATCGGTAACATCCCCCCCGTAGAGTTTGAACAGCTACACGATGATCATCACGAGACCCCAGCCATGGTGGCGGGGCTCAACTAACCGAGGCTCCGGAAAATCCGGGGCGATTCATTCAATCCGAGCAGGAAATACGCGATAACCCCGAGTACGTCGAGAACGATCACGACCTTCAGGATATCCGAAAGGAAGTCATTAATCATGATTCTATGCTCCGAGTGTCGCCTGAATAAGCTCTGAATGCCCACGAAGGGTTGGACTGTGGTTCCGCCCGCCGCGGACACATCGACCAACTCCTCACCTTCTTTTTCTATTATCGGCTATCCGTGGGATTTCTTTAGCTGTTTTTCACTGCTGTCCAAGATGATCCGATGTCATTCTGAGTTTCCTGCTGTTGCCTGGGAAAATCGGTCCTGGA
>JASLXL010000207.1 GCA_030740335.1 SAR202 cluster bacterium
AAGAGATGGACGCCACGGACGGCCAGGAACTGCGCATGGCAGTTCTGCAGCCCCGAAGCCTCTGGGACCAGTCGGGCCGTGATGAAGAGTACGGCCCCGACATGTTCCGCCTCCAAGACCGCCGTGACAGAGACCTCGTCCTCGCGCCAACCCATGAAGAAATGCTCACGACGATGGTCAAGGCCAACATCCATAGTTACCGCGACCTCCCCGTGACCCTCTACCAGATCCAGACCAAGTTCCGCGATGAGGCAAGGCCCCGAGGCGGACTTTTGAGGGTCCGCGAGTTCGACATGAAGGACGCCTACAGTTTCGATTCAGACGAGGAGGGTCTCAACATCAGCTACCAGGCGATGGTGCAGGCCTACAAGAACATCTTCGCCCGGTGCGGACTCGACGCCATCATCGTCGACGCCGACAGCGGCGCCATAGGTGGCAAGGACTCCCAGGAGTTCATCCTGCTGGCCGACGCAGGCGAGGACAACATCGTCATATGTGATGTGTGTGACTACGCAGCCAACGCCGAGAAGGCCGCCTTTACAAAAACCAAGGTGGACGGTGGCCCGCCTAATCCTCTCGAAGAGGTGCACACCCCGGACGTCAGGACGATAGACGAACTGGCCGACTTCATGGGGGTCACCGCCGCCAATACCCTGAAGGTCGTCTTTTACCACGCTGCAGGTGAGGTCGTCGTGGCTACGATTCGCGGCGACCTCGAGGTCAACGAGACGAAGCTGCGTAACGTGCTTGGGGGCGCCGAGTTGAGGCTCGCGTCACCTGAGGAGGTTCGTCAGGCCGGGCTCGTGGCCGGTTCAGCCTCGCCCGTCGGCCTGGATGGCACCAAGGTTATCGCGGACGACTCGGTTGGCATGGGCTCAAATTTCGTCGTCGGGGCGAACAAGGAGGACTACCACCTCCGCAACGCCAACTACCCACGCGACTTCAAGGCCGACATCATCACAGACATCGCCCTCGCCCAGGATGGATACCAGTGCCCCAACTGCGACTCCGCTCTCGCAACCCGCAAAGGCATTGAAATCGGCCACGTATTCAAGCTGGGGACCCGCTATAGCGACTCGCTGGGAGCAGTGTTCACCGACGACAAGGGAGGCCAGCAGCAGATCATAATGGGGTGCTACGGCATTGGCGTCGGTCGCCTGATGGCGGCTGCCATCGAGCAGAATCACGACGAGAGCGGCATGGTCTGGCCATCTTCCATCGCCCCATACCAGGTTTCTTTGGTCGCCCTAAACACCGACAAAGAGGACGTTGCGAAAATGGCTGAAGACCTGTACGAAGCGCTCCAGGAGGCAGGCATGTCGGTGCTCTATGACGACCGGTCCGAGTCGGCTGGCGTAAAATTCAAAGACTCCGACCTGCTGGGGCTTCCGGTACGCGTCGTCGTCAGCGCACGCAACCTGCGTGAAGGAGTCGTCGAGGTGAAAGCTCGCTCCGAGGATAACCGCCACTCAGTCCCACAGCCCGAGGCCGTCGAATACGTCAAGGGCCTTCTCGCGTAGGGCACCGCAGATAGGGAATATGCAAAAGGGGCATCGCTCCTTTGCCGGGTGTGTGAGGGTGTCCCTCACAATGTTTTCATATTTTTTCTTGGGAGGGGCGCAGGAGGAGAAGAAACGGCCGGCAAAGGGGCGCAGCCCCTCTGTACTCCCCTTGTGCAATAGCCTCAACCGCCGTTTGAAGACCCTGTTTTTCGCTTTGACGTGGTCATGCGGGGATTGGCGTCAACGCTCCCCCCAACAGGTCCCTGCGGCAGATTGACCTTCACAACCCGCCCTACACTCGGATTGCGACCACGCACGACATCGACTGTCGCAACTAGAGTCCACGAGAACGTCCAAGAACTCTGAGCGTCGGCTTGGAGTGCGATCGACTCTTCGAAATGCGGAGGAGGCGAAGGCGGGACCTGCAGTCTAGTAGTATTCACACTTGGTGTGCCGCTCGCTATTCGGCCAGGCTCCAGGAACGAGACGGTGCTGTGCACGACGGTCTCCTTACGTTCCTTCCCCACGTTGCGGGTGCTACCAGCGGTCCCTTGCCCTGCACCGGTAGATGAAGCATATGTATCCGGAACAAACGTGGTTCCCGTTTGACTGTAATGTTCCTCACACAGAAGATCGATGCGGCCACCTCTAACGTTCGCGTCGCCGTTGGCTGTCAGCGTTACCTGCACCTTAATCGCGTCACCAAGTTCATAGACACGATCCTCAAAATCGAGGTCCACCTCTAGCGGATTGAGTTTGTACACCATTTTCAATCACCTCCGCGATCGTCACGTGGCTGCCCTAGCCACCGTCGACACCCACCAGAAATCCGCGCACCGCAGCCTCGTACGCCTCACGGTCTGAATTCCAGGCCCGTACATGCTCGGTGTCAGCAACCCTGACATATGTCACAATATCCGGTCTGGCCTCCGCCAATGCATCACTCGAACTCACCGGCACCTTCCTGTCCTCATCACCATGAAACAGCAGGATTGGGGCCTCAAACTCGTCAATACGCGTCTGATAGTTCATCGCATCCCAATCCATACCGAAGCGAACCTCACCCAGCCATTTTGCCAGGCCAACGATTGAACCAGGGATATCCTTTTCCTTCGCCCCAAGGGCCACGGTCTCGCCGAAGTCGATCATCGGCGCGTCCAAAATGACACCGCTGACACGGTCCGCGATCGACGACTCGTAGAGGAAGCTGATCACGATGGCGCCACCCATGCTGTATCCGACCAGTACGAGGTCTTCGGCGCCGTGGCTCAAGGCATACTCCGCCGCAGCCTCCAGATCCTCCCACTCCGACGTCCCATAGTTGTAGTAGCCATCCTCACTGGAGGGCATGCCCTCATCGTTGCGGTAAGTAATCGCAAGTAACGACAAACCCTCTGCGGCGACCACGGGCAGCATTCTCAGAGCCTCCCTCCGGTTCGAGCCCTTGCCGTGCACGAATATGGCCCACGTTGATCGCGTCCCATCCACCAGCCATGCGTCCAGTTCACCGATCGGCGACGTAAACTGGATATCTTCAAAGGCCAGGCCATGGGCTGTCAGCGGATTCGAGGGATACGCGAAGCCCTCGATTTTCGCCGGTGTGCCGGATTCCGGGGTACCATCGCGCAGGATAAACTCACGCACAACCTCATCTGTCGTCGCGCTGATAACCGAACCCACCTGAGCGTAGCCCGACTCCCACGCCAGCCCCCAGATACCATCGCGTACCCAGTCGCCGTCCAGGTCCGTCTCGGATGTGGCAGCCAGCGTGACGCGGCCATCGGACACGGCGGCAACCCTCAGATCGAAAGCACCCTCGCTCCTATCGATCACCAGGGCATCAGTCTCGAGAATGTCTGAGATGTACCATGCGCCGCCGAAAATTGCGCCAAACACCACCAGTAGTGCCGAGGCGAGCGCGACAATACCTATCTTCAGGATTTTTGGGATGGCTACCTCCTTGTAAGGCGCGCCAGAAGTAAACCCGTCGGGGGGCCAAAGAAAGTTAGCGATCGGCCTTACACCACAGCGCCTCCAGCCTGTTCTCGGGTTGCCATCCCAACACCCGTTTGGCCTTCTCGTTGGAGAATTTGCCGTGTGGCAGGTCCGCGAACACAAAGAAGACCTCGCAGCGAGACGGCAGGCTCTCCAAAGTGATGCTCAGGGCGGGCAAGAAAGCCTGGGCGGCATCCTCCCACGTCACCGCGTAAGGCGTCAGGTCGCCCCCGTCCCGCGACCGATCGTCGGCATCATGGAAACTGTAGAAGAGCAGGGTAAGCACGTATAGGTCATGGTGCTGGGTGAAAATACGGCTGATGTCCTGGCCAAGCGACTTGGTCAGCGCATAAAGATTCGTCCCCGGCTGTGGGGGCACGTCCGGCCCTATACCATGGTCGAAATCTTCGTAGGCCGGACCGGTGATGGTGTAGTGGGGGCCTGTGTTGATCACTCGTCGAATCCCATGCACGAGAGCCGCCCTTGCCGCGTTGTATGCACCCCTGGCGTTCACATCGAAGGCGATATTGCGATCACGCCGCAGTACCGACAGATTGATGATGGCGTCCATACCTTCTGCGACCGATATGACCGCATCCAGATCCCCCGCATCTACCTGGCGATATTCGTGGCGCGTCTCCATCTCGTCCATGACATCTGTCAACCGCAGCTTGTGCTTACCCTCCAGGGCGCTCACGACGTAAGGGCCCAACATCCCGTTTGCTCCGAGTATTAGGACATTCATGCTAGCCCCTCTCTACAGGAGAGTATTCAAGGTAATCCATCGCCTTGGTCGTCGCGAACCGGGCCCCCGGAACCGCCGACTGAATGTGCAGCAGCTTCCAGTCCGGGCCTGCCGCCGGTCGCTCGGCTGCCATGGCCCTCTCCACAGCCTGGACTGCATCGTCGAAATAGAGAGCCGATGATGACCGTATACCTTCGCCTTCATCACCCCACACAAGATCGCCCAGCCTCAGGCAGATGATGCCTGTCTTGCGCTCCCGCCCAAACTCCCGGCACACGGACTCGCTCAGATAGTGCGAGAGCACGTCCAGATCTGTCGTCGGCACCGGACGCCACGTCTCGGTAACCGTCATATCCTCGTCGTAGCCGGCCAGCACCTGCAGCGAACTCAGGAGCACCACCCGGCCCACGCCTTCTTCAGCGGCTGCCCACAGCAGGTTGTAGGTGCAGCGCATCGCCAGGTCGAGACGATCAGACTCGCTTTCGCCCAACCCCGTGTCAGCGCCATGCACGATGGCGTCCATGCCACGCACCAGCGCGTTGGTGGCACCGGTGTGGCTCAGTGTTCCCGTCGCCACCTCGTAGTTGAGGGAGGGCAGGTGCTCTATCCGGTCCATCAGCACGACATCGTGCCGAACCGACAGCGTCTCCGCCAAGTCCTGAGCCAGCCGCGTCGCCCCGCCTGTGATTAAGACTCTCACTCGTATAGCTCCTTGTCGGAATATGCTTTAAAATACTATCCCAATCGGCTGGGTTCAACCATCACGCGCCGTGAGGAGCAGACCATGGCCAAGACCATCACAGTATCTCCCGAGGTCAAGCAGAAGCTAAGCCACTGGTACGATGCCGATTTTCTAGACGGCATATCGGTCCTCAAGGGCTCTCTCCCCGGACGACTATTCGGCACGTTTGGCCAACACGCCGTCACCATCAACGGCACGGTGCACCTGACCTCTAGTGCGGATGACCTCGAATCGGACAAAGGGACCGTACTACTGGGCCACGAGTGCTTCCATGTTGATAAAACAGCAACAAATGGGCTGGTGGCACTTCTTGGCCAGATACATCGCAGGTTGGCGTCCCTCCCACATCAAACACGGGTCTCGGCACCCCCTGGAAGCACCCGCGTATGAACGCGGTCGCGAAATACTCCGCGCCCTCCGGCAGGAATAATCTCCTCTCCCTCAAGGGAGAGGACTAAGGTGAGGGTGATTCCCCGCGCCGATCCATCAGCCAAGACCTACAATCATAAGACCACTCACAAATACCTGAGGAGACAGCCCAAATGTCCACCACTGCCCAGCGGCCTAGCAAGAGCCAGCTCTGCTCCATCTACTCGCGCGAGATCGGCGAACACCCCGCCGGCTCCGCCCCAAGTTGGCAGCGCTGCCTCGTCCTGGAATTCCCCAAACCGTGGAAAGACGAGGTCACAGACTCGGCCCACTTCCCCACCGAAGTGTCAGATGCCCTGGCCAAAGTAGAAGCAGAGGGCCGTCCCATAAGGCTCCAATGCGTCACACCTGACCCCGAGTACACTGCCGCGGGACACACCAGAATAATGCTGTTCTACAGGAATCCAGCGCCCGCCTCCGCTTTTGGCAGGCTCGAATACGCCGTCCCGAACAACCACGCCGTCAATCTCGCGGCTGCGATCATCGAAGACTCCCACGACCTCCGACAGTACGACCGGTATCGGGATGACACAGACGGCGTCAGGGACATCCTCGTGTGCACCCACGGCAGCCGGGACACCTGCTGCGCCACCTTCGGCATCCCTATCTACCAGCACCTGCGCCAGGAATACGGCCCTGCCTTGGACGGACGCCTGCGGGTCTGGAGGGCCAGCCACCTGGGCGGACACCGCCTGGCCCCAAACATCGTGGACCTGCCCGAGGGCCGCAACTGGGTCCGACCCGAGGTCTCGCAACTCGACGCATTGGTATACCGCCGAGGAGACGTATCCGACGTCAGCTCTCTCTACCGGGGATTGGTCCGCCTGAACACCCCCTTCGAGCAGGCCGCGGAGGGGGCAGTGTTGATGCAAGAGGGCTGGGGATGGACCGGCCGGCAAGTCTCGACGAGTATCGTGGAATCCTCAGATAAGCAGGCGCGCGTGAGGGTCGAGGCAACGTCCGAGGACGGCGGCAAGTCCACTGCCTACGACGTGACCGTCGTCGTAAGCGGAACGGTACAAACCGTCGCCTGTCTCACCGGTGAGCAAAAGACCGTCGAGGAGCAGTACACCGTCACCAGCCTGGTACCCTTTTAGGTCTGCTTTCCCTGGAAAACTCCACCCAAAATTTAGGTGGAGTTAGTGTTGACATCGTTTTCAGGTTAGTGTAGCCTTAGTTTTGTAATAAGCACGCGCACAGTCCCCAACAGTGTACGTGTTATTTTTGTGTAAGGGGAGCTCAGTGCCAGCGATTTCCAGAACCGTAACTGCTTATGGCGGAGTCCTGCTGATCCTCGTCTCCATGGCGCTTGTCGCCTGCTCACAAGACTCTACCCTCGTCGTCTACTCGGGCCGCAGCGAATCCCTGGTCGAACCCGTCGTTGAGCTGTTTCGCGAATCGACCGGCATCGCGGTCGACGTGAAGTACGGGAGCACCGCTGAGATCGCCGCGACCCTGCTGGAAGAAGGAAAGAACTCGCCCGCAGACGTGTTCTTCGCCCAGGACCCCGGTGGTCTCGGGGCCGTCGTCGACATGCTCAGCAAACTTCCAGACGAGATTCTGACCCCGGTTCCATCCTGGGCCAGGTCGCCCAACGGCGACTGGGTAGGCGTCTCCGGACGCGCCAGGGTAGTGGCGTATAACACCGACGAAGTTGACCCGTCAGAGATGCCAGACACGATGGAGGGTTTTACAGACCCTCGTTGGAAAGGACGCATCGGGTGGCCGCCATCCAACGGCTCCTTCCAGGCAATGGTCACCGCCATGCGTGTCCAGTGGGGCGAGGAGGCTACCCGGCAGTGGCTTGAAGGCATCATAGCCAACGAACCTGTTGCATACCCCAAGAACACACCCACGGTCGCAGCCGCCGCCACCGGCGAAGTTGCGATCGGTTTCGTCAACCACTACTATCTGCACCGCTTCCTCCAGGAAGAAGGGGAGGGATTCGGAGCCCGCAACCACTACCTGACCGGCGGCGGACCCGGAAGCGTCGTCCTGGTCGCTGGCGCGGGAATACTGGAGACCACCGAAAACCATGACGATGCCGAAAAGTTCATGAAGTTCCTACTATCTACGGTCGCTCAGCAGTACTTTGCAGCCCAAACCTTCGAGTACCCTCTCGTCTACGGTGTCGCGATCGACAGCGCCCTGCAGCCGCTATCTGGGCTCCAGAATCCGGACGTCGATATGGCGTCCCTTGCCGACCTCAAGGGCACGCAAGCACTGCTCCGCGATCTGGGCATCATCCCGTAGCAGCTCAACACCCATGAACAAGCCCCTATCCTCGACACATATCCCTGTAGATAGCTACGGCCAACGAGGCTGCTCAATCGACGCGAGGCGCTGAGATGGCCGCCACCGAGCAACGAGCGCTAGCCGGCCCGAGGGAAGCTCCCTCCTTGCCAGGTCTGTGGCGTACCATGCGGACAAAAGGACCGCCGCTCTTTGTATCACTGCCCGCACTGCTCATAGCCGTCGCGATGGCTCTGCCTCTCCTTTACCTCGTGATCCGAAGTGCAGGGGCCAGCTCCGAGGCGTGGGATTTGCTGCTTCGCCCCCGAACGGCGCAAATCCTGGGGCGCTCTATGTTGTTAGTCGCGACGGTGACCACCTTGTGCCTCTCCATTGCGCTACCCCTTGCCTGGCTCACCGTCCGCACCGATCTGCCCATGCGCCGCGCCTGGGGCGTCCTGACGGCCCTACCTCTGGTCATCCCAAGCTACGTCGGGGCCTTTTTAGTCATATCTGTACTGGGGCCAAAGGGCCTCGTTCAGGGACTGCTGTTCGGCCCCTTTGGGGTAGACCGCCTCCCGAATATCTACGGCCTCGCCGGAGCCACGATAACCCTCGTGCTACTCAGCTACCCCTACGTGCTCCTGACGGTCCGCGGCGTGCTTGCAAACCTCGACCCGGCCCTGGAAGAGTCTGCCCGCAGTCTGGGGGCCGGACCTGTGCGAGTGCAGACCCGGGTCGTGCTACCGCTGCTGCGACCAGCTGCGGCCTCAGGCGGCCTCCTGGTAGGCCTGTACACCCTCAGCGATTTCGGGGCGGTGTCCCTGTTGAGGTACGAGACCTTCACGTGGGCCATCTACCAGCAGTACCAGTCCGCCTTCGACCGCTCAATCGCAGCGGTCCTCTCCCTCGTACTAGTCGCCCTCGCCGTCGGCGTCCTACTGGTCGAAGCGAGGTCGCGCGGCCAGCTCCGCTACCACCGGTCCACACCGGGGGTAAAACGTCTGCCCAAGATCGTGCACCTGGGGCGATGGCGATGGCCGGCCCTCGCGTTCTGCAGCGCAATCGTGCTATTCGCCCTCGTGCTGCCAATGTCCGTGCTGGGCTACTGGATCATACGTGGTATGGCCTCCAGCGAAGGTTTTGACGCCCTCTGGAGCGCCACATTGAACTCCGTATTCGTATCGGCGATGGCGGCGGTCGTAGTCGCTGTCCTATCGATCCCCGTCGCGGTCTTGGCTGTGAGGTATCCGAGCCTGCCAAGCCGCATCATAGAGCGACTCACATTCACGGGATATGCGCTGCCCGGTATCGTCGTGGCCCTGGCGCTGGTGTTCTTCGGAACCACGCTCGCTCTGCCCATCTACCAGACGATCTGGCTACTGCTAATCGCCTACATCGTGCTATTCTTCCCAGCCGCTCTCGGCGCCACCAGGTCGGCCTTGCTACAGGTCAGCCCTCGTCTCGAAGAGTCGGCGAGGGCGCTCGGTCGTGGACAACTTCGCACCTTGAAGGACGTTACGGTGCCGTTGATGCGCTCAGGGATGGCCGCAGGGGCCGCCCTCGTTTTCCTCATCACAATGAAGGAACTACCCGCGACACTTATCCTAGGACCCTTGGGCTTCAAGACCCTGGCCACATCGATATGGTCCGCCTCCTCCGAGGCCTTCTTCGCCCGCGCTGCGGCGCCGGCCCTAGTGTTGATTCTACTGTCGTCGGTGCCCATGGCGCTGCTGATGCTGCGCGATAGAAAGGTACGCCTGTGACCGCCCCCATTGTCGAGTGCGTAGACGCATCAAAGAGCTTCGGTGGTATGACCGCGGCCGATCAAGTCTCATTTGCCCTGGAACCAGGAGAGATCCTCTCCATACTAGGAACGAGCGGCTGCGGAAAGACCAGCGTACTGCGTCTGATAGCCGGCTTCGAGGCGCCGGACGAGGGCGAAATACGGATAGAGGGTCGTGTCGTCTCCGCCGATCACACTCTGCTGCCGCCGGAAAAGCGGGGCGTCGGGATGGTGTTCCAGGAGTATGCCCTGTTCCCACACATGACGGTTCTCCAGAACATCGCGTTCGGCCTCGCGAACATCTCCGAGCAGGAACGACACAACAGGCTGTCCGAACTACTAGAATTGGTTCGGCTCACCGGACTCGAACGACGCTATCCCCACGAACTCTCCGGAGGACAGCAGCAGCGCGTCGCCCTGGCCCGTACCCTGGCGCCGAAGCCTGTAACCCTCCTGCTGGATGAGCCCTTCAGCAACGTCGACGCTACGATGCGTGCCGACCTGCACCATGATGTCAATACCATCCTCCGCGAGAGCCACATCACCACCATCTTCGTGACCCACGAGCGCGAAGAGGCTTTCGCGATGGCAGATCGCGTGGCAGTCATGAGTAATGGAAAATTCGACCAGATCGACACCCCGGACACCCTCTACCACGCACCCGCTACCAAAAACGTCGCGAGCATGGTGGGCACCTGCGATTTCCTCGACGGCGTGGTGAGCGGGGGGCGCATCCAGACCGAGTTGGGGAGCCTTGGCTGGAGACCGAACGGACATGACTATGTGGACGGGACGCCAGTAGACGTCCTTGTCCGGCTCGACGACTTCCAGATCGCCCCCGACCCGAAAGGCACCTCTATCGTAACTTCGCGAGAGTTTCGTGGCGACGAGATAATCCTGGTCGTCCGTACACATTCAGGCGCCGAGCTAAGATGCCGCCGCCACCACTACTCCACACTACCACCAGGAACAAGCATCACCCTATTCCCAACCAAGGCATCCCCATTCGTAGTTTTCCCAACCGGTACAACCTGACCGGTACAACCGGGTTTGACGCACTAGTGCACCAGCGAAATTGTCTCGCTGGCCTCTCGACTGCCGTATGATTGTTTGTCGAAGACGGGATGTGAGGGGCGGAGCCCCTTTGCCGGGCGTGTGAGGGTGTCTCTCATTCAACTTTTTTCTTTTTCTCAAAAGAGGCGCGCCTAGCGCGCCAGTCCCAGTCCTCTACGCCGGCGCATCACCGAAATGACCGGACGCGCCCGCCACAGACTCTGCGAATGAACAAAGATCGACTGCCTCGACCATCACCGGCTCCACCGCCGACTCGGCTTCGGCCTGACGTAACATCTCGGCGAGCCCGTCTTCTCGCTCCCGAATCCGCGTCTGCATGATGATCAGGTTTGTGAGTACTCCCTTCAACTGGCCCGCAGCTGAATCATCGTCTGCCCGGTCCACCGCCTTCTGCAAGGCAGCGAGCAGCCTCAGTCGAAATGAGCCCCACTCATAGGTGCGCTCTAGCAGCCACGACAACTCGTCCACACCAATCCCCGCTCCATACGACCCCAGAGCCGTGTCAACATATCTGTCTACAACGTCGCCATCTTCCAAGCTCATCAAACACATCCTTCCTCGTAATCACGAGCCCGTGCAGTCTCAGATCCGCACCGCCCCGCCGAGCCCCACTCATGTCGCGTGTGCACCCACCCTGCCCCTTAGCGTGCGCAGCACCTAGAATATTTGGGCTGTGCCACTGGGTAAAAATACCTCGACCGTATCCGGGTCCCGATATCCTGCGATCTCCGTAGGTACCACACCAGGGCTCTCCAACGCCGCCCGAACGATCACCTTGTTGAAAAACGAGACCGTCTCGGCCTGGTAGTAGTCATCCACAGGCATCCACAGGCACTCTTCGATTTCCTCGTCCTGCTTCGTGATCTCGAAACTTAGCGGCTCCAGGCGACACACAAAGTAGATATCGGACCTGCCGTATCGGTACCCGTGCATGTTCCGTAGACACGCCAGAGACATGAACCGCGATGTGATTCCGGTCTCCTCAAGCACCTCCCTCACAACGCCCTCTACAAGGTGCTCTCCAACATGCAGCGCACCCCCGGGCAGCTTATAGTAGCGCCCCTGCCCAACCCGCCCCTTCTCGTGCACTACTAGCAATTCGTTGGAGTCGTTCACGACAACGCCACCGGCGCCAATATAGTGGGACGCATACGGAGGAACGAAGGCCCGCGCCACCAGTTGCAACGTCAACATCAGGTAATCGTCCGTGGTGTGGTGATAAACGAACCCATAATCCACCGCGATCGGGACAAGCGCTGCCCTATCTAGGGCCAGTTGAAGCCATACAACCTTGTAGTCCTGGGATCTCCATGAGGCCAGCGAGCTCACAAGCAGCCGTTGGAACTCCTCTCGCGAGTTCGTGAGAGCATCCGGGGTGATAATCACGCCGCCAAACGGATTAGTAGTGTAAGTGAATTCTGCCATGTGTCTCGCCTCATAGCGCCCGGACGGCGCCCCATTGTATAGTTTGCTGGGCTTTAACCAACCGGCAGTATATGCGCGCCCGCAGGCCGGGTCAAAGAGCCGGCTGTTGTACAATCGATCCGGACCTGCAAAGCAGCCTAGGGGGAACACGATGGCAACAATTCTTGAACGCTACACCACCAAGTTTCGGGGATCTTCAGAAGCCTTCGAACGTGGCAAGGCTGTAATCCCAGGAGGCGGACACCAATCGAGGGTCGTCAATCCTCACCCGGTGTTCATTAACGAGGGCAAAGGCGCCGTCAAATACGACGTGGACGGCAACGAGCTGATCGACTACATGATGGGCTTCGGGGCGCTCTTGCTCGGTCATGCCGACGCCGATGTCACCTCCGCCGTGGCCGCCCGCTTGAGCAAGGGCACACACCTGGGCTCACTTTCAGAGCTTGAAATCGACTGGGCAGAGCTTGTCACGGGCCTGATCCCATCCGCCGAGCAGGTCCGATTCACCGGCTCAGGCACCGAGTCCACACTGCTAGCCCTCCGGCTGGCCCGCGGCCACACCGGCAAGACCAAGGTCGTGAAATTCCGGGAGCACTTCCACGGATGGCACGACTATCTATCGATGGATTCGGGCATTAACACCCAGGTCGGCATCCCGGACGAGACGCTATCCACAATAGTGGTGATTGAGCCAACCCTTGACGCCCTTTCTACCCTCCTGGAGAGAGACACGAACATCGCCGCCGTGATCATGGAGCCCACAGGCGGCCACTGGGGCCAGTTCCCGCTCCAGAACCCCGGCTTCCTGGAGGGAGTACGCAAGCTCACCACCGAGCAAGGCGTCGTAATGATCATGGATGAGGTGATCTGCGGCTTCAGGTTGTCCAGCGGCGGCGCCCAGGGCCGCTTCGGAATCATGCCCGATCTGACCACCATGGCCAAGATCGTGGCTGGAGGGCTCCCCGGCGGAGCCGTCGCAGGCAAGGCAGAGATCATGGAGATGCTGGGTGACACTGACCCGTCCAGGCGGCTGGCCCATCCCGGCACCTTCAACGCCAACCCCGTCTCAGCCACCGCAGGCATCGCCACCCTGCAGAAGATCGCCAACGAGCCCATCAATGACCGGGCCGATGCAATGGCCGCCCGCCTGAAGGCCGGTCTCCGTGATGCACTCAATCGCACCGAGATCCCCGGTCAGGTCCACGGCCTTGCCTCCGTTGTCCACATCGCCCTAGGCATCGAGTCCGACGACGAGGGCATCTCCACCGTCCCCCACGACCGGCTGGCCAAGGCCACCGCGGGGGACCGATCCTCCATGATCAAGTTGGCGATGCTCAACGAGGGTGTGGACATGATGGGCGGCATCGGCTTCATGGTCTCCGCCGTCCACTGTGAGGACGATATCGATCTCACCGCAGAGGCCTTCGAGCGAGCCCTGATTGCCCTCCGCGAAGAGCGCTTCATCTAGAATACTGGTACTGCGCACGCTTAGGGGCCGGGTACGACGACGCCCGAACTACAGGGCCTTGGTCGGTAAAAGACGTGTATAGGTGCCTAACTTCTCTGCAGGGCGCATGAGGCTGGATCCCACACAAGTGATTTTCTTTTTCTTAAAAGGTGTAAGGTAAGGGTAGGGAATTGTCCGAGAAGGGTTTCCTTCGCAACCTGCTGTCGGCTCTACGAGCCCAAGAACTCCGGCCGCCGAGTAGCACTCGCCTTCGAGGTAGAGTTCGGGCTCAAGGTCTCTTCCGAACGGGGAGGTTCCCGAGTTAACCTGCCGCTGAAAGACCGTTCCTTGCGCATCATCTTCGACTGGTTCCAATGACCTGTAGTACGGAGGACGAAACAATGACGGTATCGAAAGTTCCCTCGTCGGAGTCCCGGCTGCAGTTCCTCTACCCAGAAGGCGGCCCAGGCCGTCAGATCAAGGCCCGCCTCAAGGCCGGAGACGTGCAGCTAGGGGGAATCGTCGACGAACATGCCAGGCCCGTGCTGGTGAAGCTGTACCACCAGGCAGGGTTCGATTTCGTCTACTTTGAGTACGAGCACGTCATGTACTCTCCTACCAGCCTGGCGGACGCCGTGGTCTCAGCTCGTGACACTGGCCTGCCCGTTATCGCTAAGACGCCCCAGCTAGAGCGCGCCGAAGTCGCAAAACTCCTGGAACTCGGCGTCTCAGGCATTCAATTACCACGCACCGAGACCAGGGAGCAGGTCGAGGAGCTACGCAGCTACCTAAAATTCCCACCGGCAGGCACCAGGGCGGTCGCTCCCGGTTACGGCAACAGCGACTACGTTCAGCCTGAGGACTGGGTCGCCTGGATGGCCGAGCAGGACAAGGAGACGACGCTCGTCGTCCACATAGAAACCCGACTGGGCTACAAAAACATTGAGGAGATCGTCAGCACGCCGGGCGTAGACATGCTCTACGTCGGCCCGGGCGACTTCTCCATCGAAATGGGCCATCCCGGCGACTACGATCACCCCAACGTCGCCGGACCCATGGCAGATATCCTCGCCGTGTGCAAGAGTCACGGCGTGCCCTTTGGCACAACGGCTTCCAGCGCGGAAGCAGCGGCGGAGTGGGTTGGGAGAGGTGCCTCTTTCTTCGAGACCGACGACGAGCGTGGACTCATACTCCGCGCGGCATCCCAGCTCGTTAGCGACTACCGGCACCTTATCGGCTAACTGACGATCAGCCCGACGAGACGCTCCAGTCCCCCTGAGGGTGGAAGGGCGGGAAACAAAAAGATCCGATCGGCCCTTAGTCCCCCACTTCCAGGCGCCCCGACACCGTAAAGCGCTCTGATTCCGGCTGCCGCTCCCACAGTTCCACCGCCCCTATCATGGCCACGACACGCTCGTAGCTGCCCTTCCACTGATCGTATATATCGGCGCTCTCCCACACGACCAAGCTCGAAATTTTCGACGAGTCTGACAGCGACACCAGTTGATGGCGCGAGACGAACCCCGGCGCCCGGCTCTGAGCCCGCCCATTCCTTTCCAGCAGCGCTCTGGCCTCCTCCACGCGACCGTCCTTCGCCCAATGATGCGTCAGCACGCCTATCATGCGATGCCTACTCTGTACTGCCATTGACAATCATAGCTAACGTCTGGACCTTCAACTGGTTGAACTGGAAACTCAGCTTCTTGTGCGTACCGAGTTCGGAGATGGTACCTATCAGACAGAATCCAGACAAGCCGGCTAGTGAAACCCAGCTGGACCACTTTACTTCCAATGCGCCTTGTGTAGGGCAGGGTCACTGATTAACTGGTCATCCAAACGAGACTTGAAAACGCGGCAGAATACGTAATGTGATCCTAATCTACAAAGTGGCTGGGAGTGTACTCAGAACACGTACTGCTGTCAACGCCACGTGTGGGAACGTCTAGCTTACCTAGTGCACCAACTTAATCCCATTGTACTCATTCCCGTACCTCCGACCCCTCAACCAGGGAGAACACTGAGGACCACGCCCCTCACGCCTCCGAGACAGGAAATTCCGCTTGCCGTAGGACCGCTATAGCCGTGTCGCGGCCCTCCTCCCTAACCATGATATAGTCCTTCGAGTAGGTCGATACCACCAGCACGTTCAGGTCCGCTTCGGCCATCAGCCCAGTGATACGAGCCAGGAAACCCTTCGCAACGAAGGGCATCGACACCCGGACCTCAATCAGCACAAACCACTGTGTCGATGCAGAGTACTCCGTTGACGAGACGTTGCACTCCTCGGTAACCACCGTTATCTCGTCCGCGTCGCTGGCCACAAGAAAGTGGTCTCCAGACCCGACCTGCTGCACCTTCAGGTAGGCGTACCGTCCCTGATGCACGAAGACCTGGCTCGTACGCACAACCTCATCGAGACTCAGTGTTTCCATGTCATGTCTCCCCCCACATCGCGTCGAGCGCACACCGTACGCCCCTACAGACAGGCGTTCTCCCTCTACGCGCCTGGCACCGGCCAGCCTATGTCAATGATGATTTGCCTCAACTCCGCCATCTCGGCCTCGTTCAGAGGCAACGACGGCGGCCGTGGCGGGCCCATCGGCAGCCCCATGATCTCGGAAATTCCCT
>JASLXL010000208.1 GCA_030740335.1 SAR202 cluster bacterium
CGATATACTGCTACTGAACGGGTCTAGCGATGCATATCCCAACGGGTCCAATTACTACCTAAGAATCGCGAAGGACTCTATTCTTCAGGTACTCCAGTAACCGAATGTAACCTAACGGCTAGGAGTCCCATAGGGGACTAAGGCCAACTGGGGGCGTGGAGATACATCCCACCTCCCTCACAACAGCCTAATAAGCCTTAATAGCATCCTCGTTATTCACCTGCTAGCCCCGTAGTGCTAGCTACTACCAGCATCGTCTAAGCCCCATCCCCTTCTCTCGCCCCCCTAGGCTATACTGCCCCCAGAGAGGGGCCTATCTCAGATAGACCATCATATGAAGTCTCTCATTTGAACAATGACTAGGTCTCAGATATACACGGAGATCTACGGCCCGAAAGCGCGGGAGCGACTCGCCGTGCTTGTGGCAGATGCCAAATCCTCGGACCCACTAGCACCGGTAACCGTTGTCGTGCCAGCTCAATACGCCGGTCTGTCTCTCAGGAGGACTCTCTCCGGCGACAAAGGCCTGCTGAACGTCCGATTCATGGTGCTGGCCCGCCTGGCTGAATATCTCGGTGCCCCGACAATGGCTGCACAGGGTAAGACGCCATTAACGCCGTTGGTTGAGCTAGCGGCAATCAGATCTATCTCTGACGACCTTGATAATGATGGTCTCCTGGGCGGAGTGGCCGATCATCCGTCGCTGCATCTATCTCTCAGGGATACCTTCCGCGACCTTGGACACCTAAACAAATCCGACCTCGATCGTCTGGCACAAAAGGATTCGCTGCGAGCGGAGACCGTCGAGTCCTATCGCCGATTCCGGGAGGGTGTCCGAGACTACTACGGGGGGGAGGAGCTTGCCAAGGCGGCGGCTGGGGCCATTCGCTCCGGGCAAGCGGACTCTACACTGAGGGACCTTGGTGTCGTCATCTTCTTCCTTGTTCAGGAGTTCACTCCTGGGCAATTAGCAATGGCCCAAGCATTGGGCGAGGCGAATCGCAGCGCCGTTGTGCTGGGTCTTACCGGAGAGTCCGATGCTGACGAAAGTGCCGCCCTAACGGCAACCAGGCTCTCCAAACACTTTACGCTCGCGCCGTCTGGCGACGCACATGACCATGATATCCGCGTCGACGGAATACTGAGCGCAAGCGACGTTCGCGAGGAGACCCGTTGGGTGGCAAGACGCGTCCTGGCACTCGCACGGGAGCGCGTGCCCTTTCACCGGATGGCTATCCTCTATCGCCAGGCGATCCCTTATGCCTCTCAGCTGCGAACCGAGCTCGGCATGGCCGGGATCCCGATGGCCGGACCTGACCCTACCCTACTTCGTGACACCCCGGCGGGGCGCTTTCTGCTCGGGCTGTTAGACGTAGTTGAGAGCGATTTCTCTCGAAGCTCTTTGATGCAATGGATCGCCGAAACGCCGGTACGAGCCGGGCGAGACAGCGGCCTGGCCTCAGCAGAACTCCCGGGATGGGACGAGCTCTCTCGCAAGGCCGGCGTAATCCGGGGCATCGATCAATGGCGGGAGCGTGTAGGCCGATACAAGGCAGCTTTGGACGAGCGTGCAGCTTCGGTTACAGAGCTTGACGAAGTCTCCGAAGGACAGCTCGCTGCGATGCAGGGATCTTCTGGACGAGCCAGCAGACTTTTTGCGTTCGTTGAAGGACTCGGAAACCGTCTGCCTCCCGCAGGACAGGCCAAGTGGCACGAGTTCAGCAACTGGGCGAGTGGGATCCTAAAGGACTACGCCCATAACCCCGACGACTGGCCAGCAGGACACGTCGCCAGCTACGACCGTGTACTCGACCTAGTGTCCGAGACCGCGGATCTGGACAGGGTGGAGCCCGGCACAACGCTGGCGGGGTTCCGGCAGGCTCTGGAAGGGGCTCTCGAAGCTCCAGCTGGAAGGACCGGGGTTACAGGCTCGGGCGTATTCGTTGCCAATCTGGCTTCAGCACAGGGAATGGAGTTCGAGACTGTCTGGATCCTCGGAATGGCCGACGGCGTATTTCCAACCAAGGCCACCGAAAATCCCCTGCTGCCCGACATCCTACGGCGCGAAGTAGGAGACGGCAAAACACTGTCGACAAGCAGCTCATCCCTGCGAGATGAGCGACGCCTGTTCCTGGCCGCTCTGGCGACAGGAAATCGTCGCTACCTCTCATACTCTAGGATCGACAGTACCGCTCAACGTGGTCAACATCCGTCCCCCTGGCTGTTGGACGCCGCCACCGTCCTCAATGGTGGCCAAAGGGTCTCCTCCCTGAAGTTGACCCGGCTAAGGGTCCAGTGGCTCTCGATCGTGGAGTCCCCGGAGCACGCCCTTCAGGACGCCGCGGCCTTTGGCGCAGCGGACGGGCACGACTTTGACCTATCCAGCATTGCTACTGATAGGCGTGCTAGCGGCCGATTGGACCGACACCCTCTGGCAAGAGGCGCGAACCCGCTTGCACGGGCGGTGAGTATGGAGCAGGCTCGGTGGGCCGCGGCGCTCACACCGTGGGACGGATACGTTGGCTCAATGACTGGCGCCAGCGACCGGCTCACAAGAGCCTCGACAGCGGTCATGTCCCCGACCCGACTGGAACGCTGGGCGGCCTGTCCAGCCCGATTTTTCCTGGGCGATGTCCTCTCCCTGTCGGCACTGGAGACTCCAGAGGAGGTGATGATCATCTCTTCTCTGGACAAGGGCACGCTCATCCATACGATCCTGGAGCGATTCGTAAAGGAAGCTGAGCCTCCGCTCCATGGCAAGCCCTGGCCGCCAGAGTCAACCAGCCGATTACTGGCAATAGCTGATGAGGAGTTTGTAAAGGCAGAATCGAGTGGAGTAACGGGGCGCGCTCGCCTCTGGGAGGCGGAGAAATCGGACATCCTACGTGATCTAGAGACCTTCATTGACAAGGACGCCGAATGGCGGGCGGAGCGAGGCGTGAGTCCGAGAGAGGCTGAGTGGACTTTCGGATTCGATAGCGACCCAGTACCTCTCTTGCTACCCAACGGATCTCAGGTTAGGTTCCGTGGAATGATCGATCGCGTCGACATCGACGAAGACGGTTCCAATGCACTGGTAATAGATTACAAAACCGGCAGTTCCTACACCTACAGGGACATGAACGACGACCCGCTTGGCCAAGGCAAGCATCTTCAACTTCCCGTCTATGCTCACGTCGTCCGAACTGCCCTGGCTCCCGATACCGCCGTGGACGCTGAGTACTGGTTCGTCTCCAGCAAGGGCAAGTTCGAGCGAAGGACCGTCTCTCTGAGCCAGGTCGAAGAAGAGTTCAAATCGATGGTCCAGGCCATTGTGGCCGGCATTCGCGGAGGTGTGTTCCCCGCCAACCCGGGCGGTCCGGGGATGGATGGTCCCGCCAACTGTACCTTCTGCGACTTCAATCGCCTGTGCCCTACCGACCGCGTCTCCCAGTGGGCAAGGAAGCAGAATTCACCGGAGGCAACTCCGTACGTGAAGCTGACGCACATTGGAGATGATTCGAGCAGCGAGGATGCGTCGTGACCCAGCCGTTTGTCCCCGCAGATCAGCAGGCCCGCCAGCGGATAGCCACTCACCTGGATGAGAACCTGTTCGTGGAGGCAGGTGCTGGCACTGGCAAGACTACTGAATTGGTCGCACGGATCGTCTCGTTGGTTTCGTCGGGGACGGCTCAAATGGACGGGCTCGCAGCAATCACATTCACGGAGGCCGCTGCCGCCGAACTTCGGGAACGAGTCCGCACGCAACTGGAGAAGGAAGCGGTCGACCCAATGCGATCTGACGAAGATCGCGACTTGTGCGCGAGAGCGGCAAGAGAGATGCCTCATGCGACCATCCAGACCCTCCATAGCTTCGCAGCGAGCATCCTTCGGGAGAGGCCATTGGAGTCCGGTTTGCCACCAATGTTCGATGTGATCGATCGGATCGAAGCGGACATACTGTTCGAAGAGACCTGGCAGGCGTGGGTGGATCACTCGTTGAATTCTGACTCGTTGGGACCCCTTCTCCAACGCGCCATGGGGCTCGGATTGAAGATGACGAGCCTTCGCGGTGTTGCAGTAATCCTGCACAAAAACTATGACCTCATCTCTGCCTGCCTCGAAGTGCCCTCGGAGCCCGGGTTCCAAGTCGAAAAGGTGTTGCTCGATGCAGAGGCAGAAATCAGCCGGCTTGTCCCGTTGGCCAGGGATGGGCTAGATGATCCCCTGTGCCTGCACGCCACCAAAGTTGTCGACCTAGTCCGGAGGCTGCGGCAGGTTGCCGATCCGGAGGCGGCAATCACACAACTTGCAAGGTGGGGAAAGCTATCCACCACCCGAGGCAAGCAGTCTGACTGGGATACGGATCCAGACTCCAGCACCAACGGCTGCAAGGCCCTAAAAGCGCTGCTCAAGGATTTGGAGGAAGTCCGCTCCGATGAGCTTCAGCAATTGCGGGAAACGCTGCTGACTTCGATCTTGGAGAGTGTACGAGGCTTTGTCGTGGCCGAGGCTACCCAACGCAAGAGAGCAGGACGAGCCGAGTTTCATGACCTGCTGGTCTGGGCCAGAGACCTGCTGCGCGACCATTCGGACGCTCGCGCACACTTACAGTCCCGCTTTTCTCACATCCTGGTCGACGAGTTCCAGGATACAGACCCGATCCAGTCTGAGATCGCATTCTTCCTGGCAGGCGATCCCAAGGATACAGCCAGCCTCGGATCGCAAAATTGGAGAGAGGTAGCACTCGCACCCGGCAAGTTGTTTGTAGTAGGCGATCCCAAGCAGTCGATCTACCGCTTTCGCCGTGCAGACATCGCGGCGTTGGAAGAGGTCAGGACTCTTATTGGTCAGGAATCTGTTGCCCTAACCCAGAACTTCCGCTCACAGAAGACGATCATACGCTGGGTCAACCACGTGTTCTCCCAGTGGATGGATCCCGACGGGCCCGCCGCCCAGGCCCAGTACATTTCCATGGATGCTCGGTGGTTACCACCCCCTGCCACGCCTTCCCTGGGTGTTCATAGGATGGGCGGGGCGATTGACGGGAATTCGGATCAGGTGCGAGAACACGAGGCTCTCGCCTTCGCGAACCTTATCCGCGAAATCAAAGATAAACAATGGCAGGTTAGGGACGATGCCTCCGGTTCCCTTCGCGACGCCGCCTACCAGGACATCTGTATTCTCCTACCGGCTCGGACGGGCCTCCCAGCCCTGGAACAAGCACTGGACAAAGCTGGGATCCCATATCGAGTCGAGAGCCAGACCATTGTGCTTGGCACCCATGACGTGCAGGAGTTGCTCAACTGTCTTCGTGCGATAGACAGCCCGTCAGACCAGATCGCGATTGTCGCTGCGTTGCGATCGTCCGCCTTCGGGTGCAGCGACGTCGAATTACTCCAGTTCGTGGATGCAGGAGGGCGATTCGATTACTTCAGACCTGGGTCAGCCACAGGCCCCGTGGCAGAGTCACTCAAGGAGCTGATGACCTACCATCAGAGACGCACGTGGGATCATCCCGACGAGCTGATCGAACGTTTCATTCGCGACCGTCAGATGCTGGAAGCGTCGTTTGGTAGGGCAAGGCCCCGTGAGCGATGGAGGCGGCTTCGGTTCGTCGTAGAGCAGGCCCGGGCCTTCATTGAGTCGGGTGGCAGTTCGTTGCGCTCGTATCTCGATTGGATGGAGAGGCAGGCTGATGAGGGGGCTCGTACGGTCGAGGTCCCCGTTCCCGAGACGGACGAGGACGCAGTACGCATCATGACCATCCACGCATCCAAGGGCCTGGAGTTTCCTATCACTATCCTAGCCTCCCTCGGCACTTCCCGTGGACGCGGTTCGGGACCTGTCTTGATTGATCGTAATACTGGTGCGATCGAGGTGAGGCTCGGGGCGACGGGGGGCGACTCCTTTGAGACAGGCGACTTCGGTGTGGCTCGCCAACTGGAGGCAGATGCTGAGGAGGCGGAACGCGTCCGCCTGGCTTACGTGGCCGCCACCAGAGCTAAGGATCACCTTGTAGTCAGTCTATTTCGCGCATCAACAACGGGTGATGACAAGTCCTACTCGGCCCTATTGGAGCAGTTCTGCTCCTCAGAGCCGGGCCTGTGGGAAGAAGCTACACCGGGAGTCGCCAAAGAACCTGTTGCTCCAGCCTTAGGTCCCGAGCTCTCTCTCGCTGAATTTGCGGCGCGGCGAAACACGTGGCAAGAGCAGAGGGACGCAGCGATCGTGGCCGGCTCCCGACCGGAGGCCGAGGCAGTCTCTGCGATATCAAGGCTGGCCGAGGAGGAAACCGACGGAGACGCGCCCGCCTATCGCACGGGCCGCGGGGGTACCAACCTGGGGCGAGCGGTCCACGGCGTCCTTCAAAGCATCGACCTGGCTACTGGCGCTGGATTGGACGAGACGAGTAAAGCTCAAGCGGCAGCCGAGGGGATCCCGGATCGAGCAGACGAAATCGCTGGGCTTGTCCGCACCGCTCTAGAGTCAACTGTGGTGAAGCGGGCTGTAGCCAGCGGCAACTTCCATCGGGAGGTCTTTGTCAGCATTCCATTGGGCGGCCGGCTAGTCGAAGGCTTCATCGACTTGCTGTTCGAAGAGTCCGACGGGCTGGTGATCGTCGACTACAAGACCGACTCGATCAAAGCCGCCGATGTCGAGAAGGCTAAAGGCGCACACGAAGTCCAGGTGGGTCTTTACACCCTCGCCGCCCGGGAGGCGACCGGCAAAACAGTGCATGAGGCAGTACTGCTATTCTTGCGACCCAACGCCGAGTATCGATACCTGGGTATCGATGCGCTCGATGCGAGGGCGATGGAGGCAGCTAGTGCAGTCAACGAGTGACCGCAAAGAGCCTGATAGAGTGGCCTTGACCTACCAAACAACTTCACTTGCTGTCAGTACGGCTTGTCTGGA
>JASLXL010000209.1 GCA_030740335.1 SAR202 cluster bacterium
ATCCCCTCGAAGGCGGGGAGGATGGCGTCGCGGTCAGCGACGCTCGCCTGAAGACATGGAATGCCCTCGACCTTGCGGCGATTCAGCGCGCTGAACTCGTACTTGTCAGAGAGACCTTCGCGCACAAGACCGCCGATCAGACCGCTGGCCCCGGTAATGAGAACCTTCTTCTTACCCATTTCAACCTCCTGAATCATTACGTAGTATTTGCCGGTAGTGTTAATCGCCCTACAACACCCGAGAGCACGTCTACGGCGAGATATGGGAGGACGACAACGCCTCCCGCATGGTGCGCGACCGTAGATTCAAGTTGATCTATTTCCCGGTGGGCAATCGCAGCCAGATGTTCGATCTCCTCGAAGACCCACTGGAACTGAACAATCTCTCAGATGATCCGAGTAGCACCGCCGAAAAGGCGCGACTGACGGATCTGTTGACAAGCCAACAATACGGGGCCGATCTCGAATGGATCAAGGACGGAAGTCTCGTCGGGTTGCCAGATGCCGAGGCGGTGCCTCACCCGAATCCAAAACGCGGGTTCGGCAATCCCAGGGGCTGGAGATTCTAATAGCCGCCGGTGGACCTGCCTGTAGCGGTCCCACGTGGTCACGAATACAGTGAATAGGAGCGTAAAGAAGATCACGTTAGTGAGATTGATCGACACCTCGAACGTCGGCAGCAGGACCACAATCACCAGGATCAGGCTTAGGTTGCCCCCTGCCATAACGAGAAACTCCCTCAACATCCCCTCCCACCCACGCCCAATCCGACCGGTCTTATTATGGTTTGGGTTTCATCTGCGCTTCCTCTATTCATGCTCTCGGATCCAGCGCCCCAATCCGTCATAGAAATTCGACCTGTGGGGGTCCCAAAGAACCGTATGGCGTGCCCCCGGGACCACGATCAATCTCTTGTTAGGGGCCACAATTCTGGAGAACAGACGTCTGCAGCCCCATGGGGAGACGACTCGATCATCAGACCCGTAGGCTAACAGCACCGGACAGTCAATTCGCACACGACGCAAAATTCCCAGGCCCATGATCGCCTGGCTCAACCGGGTCAAGTAGCCGATGGAAACCGAGTCCTGAGCCAGCTTGTTCATCCGGCGCTCCTTGATGAACCTCTCGTCCGCTGAGCCTACCTCGAGCCGCCAACCCGTGAGTGCGACTCGGTGCCGTCTGAAGGGTATTGCCAGTGAAAGGATCGTCTTAGCGGTATCGAAGTGAAGCGTCTGCTTCAACGAAGGGATCACGGGTGGAGCGACCAGGATCAGGCCGCTGATCTTGCAGCCGTGCATCATGCCGAACAGGGTCCCGTAGAGGGCACCCATGCTCTCTCCCAGGACATACAGCGGAAGCTCAGGGGACGACTCCTTCAACCAACCAATCCACTCGCGAATGTCTGCGATGATCCGTCTGTAATGAGGCAACACCCCACGATCCCCTCCAGAGGCTCCGTGGCCCCTCAAGTCGAGGGCCACCAACCTGGTGCCCTCCGGTGGTAGGTCCTCCGCGATGGAGGTGTACGGCTCGCCGTTGAAGGCAATGCCGTGTATGACCGCGATCGTCCGATGTTCCTCTCCGGACGGCCGCCACACGGCATAACCCAGTCGCTCCCCGTCACTTGCCCTCATCTCCCGGCGCTCCATATGGGTCACGGACTCTCATATCGTGAAGCAACATCCCGTCGCGTTGCCACGCCAATTGAAAAGTCACTCAAGCACATAACTACAACCTCATGATTCTACCTTCAAATTTGTTGGTAAGCCCATAGCCAGAGTCTGCGACCGCCGAAACACCCCTAATAAAAGGGAGTGCATCCTATCACAACAATTAGAAGAAATATTGGCGTATTTGGTGACGTTTACGTGCGCCTGAAACCCAAAGTCATCGAGTTGGAATGGAGAAGAACGGCCCGCGATCGGCAGCCGTGGAAACGCGTCTAAGGTGGCACAACGGCACTTCCTATTGGTCTATACTAAGTTGGAATCAACACGTCCAAGAACTTGTCAGGGGATACAGGGAATGGCTCGAATTATGGCGATCACGGCATGTCCGGTGTGGAGGCACTCGACGAGATTCCGCGGCTCAGACTCGGGATCACAGGCGGCCCGATGACATCGCCATACACGGGGACCCAGCGACAAATGGTAATGGATTCGCCTCGGTAAAAGAGTTGGTCCCATAGACAGTGAAGTTGGAGGAACAACAAAGTGGTCGACATGGTAATTCGCGGCGGTAGGATCATCGATGGGAGCGGCAGGTCCGGCTTCGACGCCGACCTCGTAATCGACAAAGGCCGCATCAGATACGTCGGCAGTGCTGCCGACATCGAGGGGACGCGGACGTATGATGCCATCGGCAAGGTCGTCTGCCCAGGCTTCATCGACATCCACAGCCACACCGACTTTCCTCTCTACGTCGATGGCTTCGCCCAGTCCGGAGTCCGCCAAGGGCTCACTACCGTCGTATCGGGAAACTGCGGCCACGGACCCGCCCCCGCGCCAAACAAAGAGCTGACCAAGACCATCACCATCGGCTACAACGAAGATTGGGGTCTGGACCTGGCATGGAACACATTCGGCGAGTACCTGGAGAGCCTTCTCGCACGAGGCCAATCGCTCAACGTGGCCCCCCTGGTACCCCATGGCGCGATTCGGTTGGCGGCCATGGGCTGGAACACGGGCGCGCCAACCCGCTCGGAGCTGGAGCACATGAAGTCCCTGGTCATGGAGGCAATGTCCTCCGGCGCCATAGGTATGTCCACAGGCTTGGAGTACTCCCCCGGCCAGCACGCCGAGGAGGCGGAGCTAGTGGAGCTGAGTAGGGTCGCAGCACTCCACGGCGGCATGTACGCCAGCCACATCCGTCAACGCGGTGATCACTTCGAGGCTGCGGTTACTGAGGCACTAAACATCGGACGCAAGGCTGATCTCCCAGTGCAATTATCCCATCTGGGGCCGCGCCCCTACGCCCCTGCAGGGGCGTTCGACGCCGTTCTCGACATGATCCGTGGCGCTCGTAAGGAGGGACTCAAGGTAGCCATGGACACGTTCCCCGACATCTGGGGGCCGGCACACCTGACCGACCTGCTCCCGCCCTGGGTATGCGAAGGTCCAAAAGAGGATGTCGTTGCACGGCTCCAAGACCCCGCTACGGCAGACAAGTGCCGCGAGTACGTCGACCACCCCACCAACTTTCTCCTACGTATCGGTGATTTCAGCAATTTCTACATCAACTATTCCAGGGCCCACCCTGAGTTCAACGGCCGATCGCTAGAAGACATTTCCAAAGAGTTGGGCTTGGATCATACCCAGACCATCCTGAGCATCGCAGGAGATGATGGCCGGGACTTCACCGGGGTCCTGATCCGCCACATTTTTACGCCCCAGCAGGACCTGGACATGCTGCTCTCCGACCCGTACTGCAGCGTCGGTAGCGACGGCGCGATCGGTGCGATGGACGGCCTGCTCGGTGACATGGTGATGAACCGCTCCAGCTACGGCTACGCCCCTAGGTTCATAGAGGAGTACGCCCTCCAGCGCAAACTACTCACACTGGAAGAGGCTGTTCGCAAGTTGACAGCCCTTCCGGCCGACTCGGCGCAGCTCCACGACAGGGGCCGTCTAGCCCCAGGGATGGCGGCAGACCTGGTCGTATTCGACCCCGAGAACCTGAAGGACAACTCCACCGACGACGCACCCCAGGCATACCCAAGCGGCATCGACATGGTAGCCGTCAATGGGCAAATCGTGCTTGAAGACGGGGATCACACCCAGAGGGTGCCAGGCCAAATACTGCGGATCTAGCGGGCGGAGCAACCAGCCGATCGTAGGGGCTGTGCCCCTATGCCTGTCCTGACCAAAGCCGAAGGGCCGGAAGCCTGAGGGTATCCCTCAGATGGCTACTATTATTTTCTGCTCTTGGTGACGTCAAAAAGGTCTCGCTCCCATTAGCACAAGAACCTTTGCGCGCATGGGCACACGTATCATGATGCCCCGCGAGGCATCTCAATAGCAACAAGGACAAGGGGAACATAATGCTCATCGACGCTCACAATCACCCGGACTACCACGGATACACCGTCGAGAAGATCATCCGGGACATGGACGAGCAGGGTATAGACAAAACTTGGCTGCTGACATGGGATGTCCCACAGTCGGAGTACAATGTACGATCCAACCAGAACACCATGCCCCCGAGCTCCGAAAGCGGGATCCCACTCGACCGCATACTTGCCGCCGGCGCAGCCGCCCCAGACCGGTTCGTCCTCGGCTATGCGCCGCACCCAAAGAGGCCCGACTCCATCGAGCGCATCAACAGCGCCGTTAGCCTCTACGATATCCGTCTGGCTGGCGAGTACAAAAGCAGGACAATGTTCGACGACCCCGACTCTTTAAGGCTCCTGCGCAGGTTCGGAGAGCTGGGGCTTCCCGTCACGATCCACCTGGAGTACGGAACCGATTCGGGCCGGTCGAATTACCCCTGGCGCGATTGGTGGTACGGCGGAACCATCGGCGCCCTCGACCGCATGCTAGCCGCATGCCCTGAGACCATCATCGTCGCCCACGGCCCCGGCTGGTGGTCGCACATCTCCAACGACGACCTGTTCGACAAGCATATGTATCCAAACGCACCAGTAAAATCCGGCGGCGCCAACCCGGCCCTGCTAGAAAAGCACCCCAACCTGTACGCCGACCTGTCGGCAACCTCCGGGTACACTGCTCTCACACGGGATCCGGAATTCGGACGCCAGTACCTGATCGACCATTCCGACAAGCTGTTGTTCGCCCGCGACATATACGACAACAAGCTAATGGACCACCTCAAGACCCTCGACCTGCCCTCGGATGCGTCAGACAAAATCATGTACGGCAACGCGGAAAAACTGGTCGGTGCTGCAAACGTTTAGTCGGGCAGGGCTGGCCATGCCGAGTAACGC
>JASLXL010000210.1 GCA_030740335.1 SAR202 cluster bacterium
GCCAGCTTCGATCGGCAACTGACCGTTGACACCCATCGCCTCATCGGCGACACGGCCATCATCAGTGCTCCAGATGAGTGGGTGCTGTTCAAGGGCCGGGAGGATGGTTTTCAGCAGCAGGTGATGTTCGCGAATACGTCCGACTGGCGATTCGATACTCCGGACGCCAACCATTACGTGCAGTTCATCGACCGGGCCACCCGGGGTGACATCGACGACGCCATGTATGACAAGCACATCCGCCCAATCAAAGATTTGTCCGATAAGTGGTGGCAGGGGCAAATGCAGAAGTCCAAGGGCTCTCTGCCGGTGTCCATGGTCAAGTACTGGGGCGATCTGATGGGTATGGCGGGAGGGAGCGTCAGGCCGCCGTTGGCCGGACTCTCTCAGAGCGAGAAAAACGAGCTGGCGCGGGACCTGAGGGTCCTGCGAGAACAGATACCGGATACAGTGGGGGACACTCGATGATATTGATGGTAAGCGTCCAGAATGTTGATGAGGCCCACGAGGCCGTGAGGGGTGGAGCGGATATTGTCGACGTGAAGAATTTGCAAGAGGCCCTGGTCGGGTCTGCAGAGCCAGGCGTCGTTGGCCAAGTACGCGATGCAGTGCCCCCAGATCTCCATGCGAGCGTCACTTTGGGCGTCGTTCCCAACCAGATTGGCACTGTAGCCATGGCGGTGTACACAGCGGGCGCCCTCAATGCCTCCTCGGTGAAGGTCGGCTTCATGAACACCGACTATGATGCCGCTGTCGAAACCCTGCGGGCATCCAAGAAGGCGCTACAGGACTTTGACACCAAGCTGGTGGGCTCCCTATTTGCCGACAACATTCTGTACGATGGCCTCGAGCCTCGACGGATGATCGATCTCGCGAGAGACAGCGAGTGTGATGGCTGGCTCATCGACACCTTGACCAAGGACGGCAGGAACCTTTTCGACTTCATTCCCGAGTCTGAGCTTCGGGACATGGTGTTTGAGGGCAAGCAGCTTGGTATGAGCACGGCCCTCTCAGGCCACCTGAAGCTCGACGACTTAGACGAGTTGGCGAGGATCAACCCGGACATTGTTGGTGTTAGAGGCGCGGTGTGTGCTAAGGGCGAACGCACCGACGGCGTCTACTGGGAGGCCGTCGCCGAGTTCAAGCGCGAACTGGGACTACGACAGACCGGCGAGATTGACGTGCGTGAAGGCGCCCTTGCCCCTGCTTCGGGCAACGGCAGCAGCAACGGTGATTCTGGCTGGCTCGTGATCGATGGTACGGGCAAGACTTGCGCTAGCATCCTTGCCGAGCTAACTGCTCAGGTGCAGCGAGACACTGGATCTTTTGTAGAGGTTGTAATGCCCGATGTCTTGAACACCTACGATGTCATCGTCTGGGCCGAGAATGGTGGACACTCTATCATCACCCAGCGCAAGGACGAGACCGGGTCGGTTCGTATCCTGATCAAGCCCTGACCGGGTCTTGGCGAATGCTGGTGTGATTGGTCTCCATCCAGGTACTTCGTCAGGTGCTCCCTCAAGATTCAATAGCGTCGCAAGAGACCATCCCGGATCAGCGAATTTGTCAAGATATTACAGTCCTCTGTAGTAGAGGTGAGAAGCGCCTCATTTAGCACCTGAAACCAGCCTTGTTGGTACTCTGTACAAGTCGTAAATGGTCACCTTCCGTGAAGTCAAGGGCAGTATTTCACGAATCTCGTTTCCCATTGCGGCTCCTGTTGGCTCCGTGCTACCATCAAGGTATAGTATTCGTTAGCGAGAGGTAGCAGGCAACGTGACCATGACCGAATTCGCTGAGCTAGTCGAGGTCATCAGGGACGTAATCCTGATCGTTGCATTCCTGCTGTTCACTTTCCTACTCCTAGCTACGTTTTTTTTGTTCAGGAAGGTGTTTCGACTTGTCGACTCCGCAAAGCGCACGGTGGCGCGTGCTGAGCAGGCAGCGGATGCCATATCAAGCAAACTATCGGGGTCGGCAGGCACCGGCTCTGGCGTCGCATTCGGACTTGGCAAGGCGGTGGCCTTCTTTGGCGGTCTCCGGCGCGCTAAGAAAGGCAAAGGAGAGCAAGAAAATGGCAAACAATGATGATGGTGGAACCTTCATGGTCGGGTTCCTGCTTGGTGGGATCATTGGCACAATCGTGGGCATACTGCTTGCCCCAAAGGCCGGGTCCGATACCCGCGCCGAACTCGCCGGGCAGAGCGAGATATGGCGTGACCGTGCTGAGGAGATAGCAGCCAGGGTGCGGGAGCGTGTAGGCCCGGCGATAGAGGGTGTCCGAGAGCGAGTAGTCCCGGCTGTGGATATTATGCGGGAGGGGGTCGCTCCAGGGGCAGATGCTATCAACGATCGAGGAGTGGACATAGGTACCGGGTTTACGGCAGTAGATAGCGGTCTAGAGGTAGATGGTGGTACGGTGGCGGGTGGTGGTCTGACTGTGGACGGCGCGGCAGATGAAAAAATTGATGCTGGCGAGACAGAATCCCCGTCCTCCGAAAAGCCCGCGTAGGCGTCGCTCAGTCTCGGGCAGGTTCTCCGACCTTCCCGCCCCGGCTATCCCCGTCACTGCGGGCGCACGCTTGTTGCCTCAGTAGCCCTGACAGAGTCTAACTTGGAGTGCGACGTGGGTGGAGAGAGCACTTCAGCAAGTCTGGAGGGCTGCCCGATGGTCATCGCGGGCGCTCTTCCTCCAAGGAGTCCGAGCAGGCCTGGTACGACTCATCATCAGGGCAACGGCGCGAACCTGCTCAGCATCGCGACGAATGGTCTCTCCACCCTCTACGCCTCTACCGCGGCACGTCTCATGTTATTTCATCTCATTACCAGAGACTCCGTTACCGGGTGATCGGGACTATCGTCTAGCGCCGCGATCTACTGGATGCAGCAGCTCATGACCGAGATGCCCAGGGTGATCGACAGGCGCTCGTTTTATTCCGCGGGTAAGTGTTGGTGACACGCCACAATGTGACTGAATCCACCGCCTCAGATCAGCGTGTTTCGCACACTAGGAGGAACGGGGGTAGGAGCCGAAGATCTTGAAGATGGTCGCAATCTCGCGAAGGCTGCTCAGCGCACTTTTCACGGTTTCGTCTTCTCTGTGTCCTTGTAGGTCGACCAGAAAAATGTACTCACCCAGCGCCACTCTTGTGGGCCTGGACTCGATCTTGGTCAGATTGATGTTCCTTGAGGCAAGCTCCCCCAAAGCGGAATGCAGCACCCCTGGATTATCTCCGTCGAATGTGAAGCAGATAGAGGTTTTATCATCACCGGTGGGGGGATGGTCCGCCGATGCCAGCACGACGAACCTGGTCGTGTTGTTGGAGTAGTCCGCGATTCCACTTGCGAGAACCTCGGCGTCGTATAACTTGGCTGCCCGCTCCGTAGCTATGGCCGCAGCCCGGCCGTCACCTGTGAGCATATCCTCGACCGCCGAGGCTGTGCTCGTTGAGAGCACCTCGCGGACGCCGTCGAAGTGCTCTGCCAAGTAGCTTCTACACTGCTCAAGGGCCTGGTGGTGGGAATATATGATGTCGATATCTTCGAAACGTGTACCGGGTCGACCAACCAGGAAATGCTTAATGGGGAGGATGATCTCTTGGCGAATGAAAAGCGATGAACCATGGATGAGCAGGTCCAGCGTCACGCTCAATGAGCCGCCGACGCTGTTTTCTATAGGCACTACGCCCTCATCTGCCTCTCCCGAGTCTACAGCTGCCGCCACGAGGGGGATGGTGCTGTAAGGCAGGAGGACTGCCTCGCCGTCGTAGTTTAAGCTTGCCTGCTCTGTATGGGTTCCATGGGGGCCAAAGAATGCGAGCCGTTTTGGCATGACTACTCTTCCGAACCTGGGCTCAGAAGGGCCCTGAGTTCTTCTTCAGCCTCTGCGGTGGTGACCGCGATCACTTCGTCGCCGGCTCTGATGACGGCGTCGGGTGTGGGGACGGTGGTGCTGCCGTCCCTGGATATAACCAGGGATAGTAGAACACCACTGGGCAGGGGCAGGTCTCGGACGCGGCGCTCCTCTGGAACCGAATTGGCTGGGATTCTAATGTTCACCAGGGCTTTACTATCTGGGCCTGGCACAGGCATCAAGTGGACGAACCCGGCGGGAGAAAGGCCATGCTGTATCCGTCCGAGCACCAACTCTGTAACATCTATGTTGACGTCGATTCCGGCCATGATGAAAAGTTCAGTGCGCTCTCGAACATTCACTACGGAAATCGTTCGTGGTACGGCGAAATGGTGCTTGGCTAGTTGACAGGAAACGAGGTTGACGTCATCGGAACGGGTCGTGGTGACGACTACTTCAGCCCTGTTCGTCCCGGCCTTCGACAAAACAGCCGAGTCGGTGGCGTCGCCGAAGACCGACACGCTGCCCAGCAACTCGTCAAGTTCGTTGCATCGGTCGCGGTCCTGTTCGACCACGGTGACCTCATGGCCTGCAGATAGCAGCCATCTGGCCAGTGCCGCACCTGTATGTCCCGCGCCGACTACAACAATGTGCATCGGTTTTACCAGGAGGCCGCTTTGACGGCATTTTCGGCCACCAGATTTGTCGCGCCTAGTACCACGATGCCCAGGCCTGCATAGACCTTTTGCATGATCGGATCCTCCACCCTGCAGATCACAGTGGGCACCCGAAATATATTGCTGGCGACCTGTGCTGCCAGTGCGTTTCTAGTGTCTGAATCCGAAAGCGCCATAAACACATCCGCGTCCTCGATGGCTGCCTTCAGCAAGTTTTGCTGGAGAGTTCCGTCGCCCACGATGGGAATGATCTCACCGGACTGTGTCTTGCCGGGTGGCAAGCGGTTGAAGGAGTCGATTCGTAGATCAAGTATGTGGATGCCGTATCCTTGGTCCGACAGGGTGATGGCTATAGAGGCGGCCATGCCACCGCAACCCATTATCGTGACCTTTCGGTCGCCTACAGTGGTCCTGTCTGTCTGGAGCATGTTGCTGGCCCTTGTCCTTGCTATCGTTCAGGACCGGCCGGTGATGGCCTGTGAGTGAGGCACGGCATCGCGCCATAACAGCACCTTGCAAGGCGCGTTCTCGAGCACGTAAGGTACGGTGTCACCCATGGAGAATGAGCCAAATTCGTGGCGGTAGGTCGCACCGAGGACCACCGCATCCACCCTCTTGCCCACGGCCTCCTGAACAACTGCGAGGCCCGCCTTGCGCGATTGGAGCAGCTCGGCCTTGATGGCGCACCTGTAGGGTTTAGCGACCTTCTCCATATCCTTGAGCACCTCTTCTCCCTTGGCTGTGGCTGGCACGATCTCGGCATCGAGAGGCATGGCTCTCTCGACCTCGATGATGTAGACGATGAACAGATCACCCTTTTGGGGCACCAGGAGGTCGCATGCCAGTTTTACCGCTTCCTCATCAGACTTGCGGCCTTCAACCGCCACGAGTACGGACGAGAAAGCTTCGTCCCGGGGTCGTTTCGTAGATGCCAATCCTATGAACCTCGTTTGTGTCGTTGGTGTTTTGCAGGGTGAGCGGTTAGGAAGGGAGGCGCTCAAGCAGCTCGTCGCGACCTGCCAGCATCAGCATGTCGCCGGACCTCAGCCTGTCGTCGATGTCCGGGTTAAGGGTGACGTCCTTGCCACGCCTGATGGCAAGGACGGCCAGCCCGTACTTGTCGCGTGGGCTGGAAAAGCCCAACTCCTTCAAGGACTTGTCGACGAACTGCGGCGGGACCTTCATCCTGCTCAGACCGAAGTTCGGCGCCATCTCCAGGTACTCCTGGAGGTTTGGGTTGAATAGGTTGTGGGCCAATCTTACACCCATCTCCGACTCTGGGTGGATTACCTTGTCGACGCCAATTCTCTCCAATGTGATCCCGTGGAGCTCATTGGTGGCCCTGGCGACGATGTATGGAATTTCCATCGTCTTGAGAAGCACGCATGCCATAACACTGCCCGGGATGTCTGAGCCCACGGCCACGACGGCTGCGTCGTAGTCGGGCACTCCTAGCTCCTTCAGCACGGTCTCGTTGGTGGCGTTTCCTGAAACAGGGTACGTCACCTGCCCCATCATGCTCTGAACCCTGTCATCGTTCACGTCCATTGCTAGAACGTCATGACCTAGGTTGTAGAGAGACCGGGCTACACCTGAGCCGAATCTTCCCAGACCTATTACGACGACTTGTTTCTTAGCCATGTGATTGTCCTGTCTGCTCTTCCCGAGCCGGGCGACGCAAGAATCCGTCGTTGGGGACGGCCCGCTTTATAGAGGACTTGACCCAAACCAGGGCATTTGTCCAGTGCTCTATCGAGTAAACCGCGTCAACCTTAGTGATCCTAGTGATCGCGAGATAATCTCGCGGGTCTTAGTCGATTATACAAGAATCCTGGTTTGGCAAACCAGAGGATGGGAAGTTGTTGTGACTATCCCCAGGATGTTACAGCTCAGGCAATTGTCACTCGCTCTTGTGCGTAACGATAGAGGTCGTTTTCACCACGTTCAACCATCATCAGGCCGAGGGTAAACGGTCCGACCCTACCGAGGAACATGGCCACTATCAGTATGATATGGCCTCCCTGTGACAGGTCGTGGGTCAATCCGGTGCTGAGTCCCACCGTCCCAAAGGCCGATACGACCTCGAACAGCAGGTCGATGAACGCGAATTCTGGCTCAGAGAATGTCAGCACCAGCGCGAATAGGAAGACCACGATCAGCGCCATGACCGCAATTACCGTAGCTCGCTGGACCTGGATGTGCGGAATCTCCCGTCCAAAGGCTCTGGTGTGGGCCCGCCCACCGAGGGTTGAAAGCACGGCGATGAGCACGACCCCCAGTGTATTAATCTTTATCCCACCAGCGACCGATGCCGACGCCCCGCCGATGAACATCAGCGCGGTGAAGAAGAAGTTCGTGTGTTGCGCGGTCTCGTCGTAGCTCACTGTCGAAAAGCCGGCGGTCCTACCACTGGTCGACTCGAAGACCGACACCATGATTTTGTCGCCGATGCCGAGTTCGCCAAGGGTGTTTGGATTGTCGAACTCGGATGTGAAAAAGACCAGGGCTCCGGACAGGGTCAGCAAGCCGGTCAGGATGAGGACCACCTTAGTGTTCAGGGCGAAGAGGGAGAAGCGACGAAGCCTCGCTACGTCTACCATAACAAAGTAGCTGATAGCACCTAGGAATATGAGCAGACCCATGATGCCCAGGACAACTTTGTCGGTACGGAACACGGACAGGCTCTCTCCCTCGGGGAGATTGACGAACCCGGCGCTGTTGAAGCCGGAGACCGCCTGGAACAGCGCCTGCCATATCGGTTGGCCCTCCAGATCGGATAGGAGTGAGAACCTAATAGCCAGCGCGACAAATCCGGCGATCTGGATCCCCGCCGCCACCAGGACGATCTTTACGGTGAGCCGGGCCAGACCGCCCAACTGGTTTATCTGGTAGCTGTCCCGCGCCAGCATGCGCTGGCCGAGGCTAAGGCGGCGTCCTATAAGGATCAGTAGGAAGGTCGCGATGGCCATGAAAGAGAGGCCGCCTATGAATATTAGGGCCAGGATGATCGCCTGGCCCGCCGGTGTCCAATAAGTGGCAGTGTCCTGTATGACCAGCCCGGTCACGGTCACTGCGGATGTCGCCGTAAACAAGGCGTCGACGAAGGGAGTGAACCCGCCGGCCTGGCTGGTGAAGGGCAGAAGCAGTAGCAGGGTCCCCGCCAGTATGAATCCTATGAACGAATAGAGAAGAACAATGGGAGATGCTAGGGCCCTAGACTGGGCCCTGGGGGTCGTGATCTCAAAGTGGACCGGGCTGATCTGCTCTTCGCGCGGGTGACGCACGATGCGGTCGCCCGCCTTTGGCTTCCATGTGCCCCCCTGCATTATTGCCCCTTTCGAACCTCTATGGGAGTATTTCCGCTGCCTGCGTACCTCTCGCAGAATGCTTTGAGGGTGCGCCTACACACACGGCGGAGCGCCACACTTTGTGTATGTATTGCCGGTCCCAGCGATGATAGGTGTCGGCAAGTTGCGGTGTCAATTGACGCAACGGTCTACTTGTTTCGACTGTACATCGGCACCCGCGTGGATTCTAGTCATAGTAATGGATATCCCGCACGATAGGGCTGGATGTGGGTGCCGTTGTAAGATGACTTATGCCGTTGTCCGATCCCAATCTGAGAGGCTTAGCAGGCAATTATGCTGCCCAGTCCGCAATGGCGACGCTGGCCATGATGGCCATCCTGCTCCTTGAGGACGTGGTTCTGAGGGTGGCTATCGTAGAGGCTATGGCCTCGACGGTCTTCACAATGTTCGTCGTACCTAACAGTGTCGTGCAACCCAGCGGAGGCGATCAGAGGACACGTGATTGGGGTAGCGGCAGGCTCTCTCGTCGCGGCCGTCATTGGGCTCCCTTCCATGGTGCCGATGGTGGAAGACTTCCGTTTGCTGTTCGACTTCCTGGCAACTCTCACGGTGGGCCTGAGTATCACGCTGATGGTGGCGACGCATGCCAAGTACCCGCCCACTGCTGGGGCCGCTCTTGGTCTGGTCGTGCACGGGTGGGACCTGTTGTAAGTCGGCGTTATCTTGATCGGTGCCTTCGCGCTGTCGATCATACGAATGGTGCTGCGATCTAGGCTGGTGAATCTGCTGTAGTAGGCCGTACAATCGCGTGCCTCTGTTCCTAGTGTGTCTGGTAGCTACCCCGCGTACTTTTCCCAGCTCAACTAAGCGCGCGCAACGCTGCGGCAGCATCGCCTTGTGGTGGTGGTGGTGTGCCGTTTATATTAATTGCGATACGTTTGCGATAGTAATACGCGAGATACCCGATGGACGAGCAGGTCCGTGCCCAGATAGAGCGACTTCACGCAACACCCTTGATGGCGGTGGTGGCGGTGTCTGGTGGCGGGTTTCAGGCCATAGCCTGGCTGCTCGGGGTCGCCGGCGCCTCGCGTACGGTCATCGAGGCGATTGTGCCATACAGCGAAGGGGCACTCTGTGATCTGCTGGGCTACTCCCCTGAAAAACATGTGTCCCCTGAGACGGCAAGACACATGGCCAGAGCCGCCTACGAGCGGGCTCGTAAGCACGGCTCGCCCGATCGTCCTGTGGTTGGCATCGGGTGCACCGCAGCTATCCGCACCGACCGTGGAAGGCGAGGTGACCACCGATGCTACGTAGCAGCATGGTCCGAGCGTGGAAGTACGACTTACGGAGTTACCCTGACCAAGGGCCAGCGAGAACGGGACGCTGAAGAAGACATCATAAGCAGGCTCGTGCTTCGGGCGCTGGTGGAGATGGATGGCGATGAGCCAACTATGCACCTCCATCCCAACATCTCCCTGGGCGAGATGGAGATCATCGAGCGGCGTCACAGTGATCCATTGGGGCAGTTTTCCCTGGGAGAGATTGATGCTGTGACAGTGGGGAGTGACGGGAGCATAACGGCTGGGGTCGACCACGTCGGTGGTGTGCTGTCCGGATCATTCGATCCGCTGCACGAGGGCCACGAGGGGCTGGCCAAGGCTGCATCCGGGATGCTGGACGCCGAGGTTGTCTTTGAATTGGCCGTCGCCAATGTGGACAAAAAATCTCTTGATGAACAGGTAATACGGGAGAGGTTGGCTCAGTTTGCAGGCCAAAACACGGTCATAGTCACCCGTGAGCCCCGATTCGCCGGCAAGGCGGTGCTGCTGCCCGGCTGTACATTTGTAATAGGATGGGATACCGCCGCGAGGTTGTTTGTCCCGCGATATTACGGTGACGACGAGGGTCACATGCTGGCTGCCATGTCGAAGGTGCGAGACCTAGGTTGTTCATTCCTGGTGGCGGGACGCGTCGTGGGTGGCGAGTTCAGGTCGCTGGATGGTCTTGAAATCCCTGCGGGATTCTCCGACATGCTAATTCCCATCCCGGAGAGCGTTTTCAGACAAGATCTGTCGTCTACCGAGCTGCGCCTGGCCTCCGGCGAAAACCGCGAAAGGAACATGTCATGCTGAGGCCCCGTTCCTGCCCAGGGAGGTCCCTGGGCGACATTGAAACTCGAGTACCGAGACCGTATGTGTCATGAAATTTAAGAACCTTCGTGAGTTCATCGCCTTCCTGGAGGACAAGGGAGAGTTGCGGCGAATATCCACCACTGTTAGTCGGGATCTGGAGATCACCGAACTGGCGGACCGTATGGTTAAGTCGGGCGGACCAGCGCTGATCTTCGAAAACGTCGAGGGCTCCGCGGTGCCCGTTGTGATAGGCCTGTTTGGCACCCATCAGCGGGTCGCGTGGGCTCTGGGCGTCGACAATGTTGAAACCATAACGGACCGTGTACGCAAGCTGCTGGGCATTGCCCAGGGTCCCCCTCCTGGGTTAATGGGAAAGCTGCGTACAGTGGGCGATGTGATTGGGCTGGCGAAGTCCCAGCCGAAAATCGTGGGTAGTGGACCGTGCCAGGAGGTCGTTATGGAGGGGGAGGATGTGGACCTGGATCTGCTTCCCTCCCTCAAATGTTGGCCCGAGGATGGAGGTCGGTTCATCACGCTGCCATTGGTTATCAGCCGGGACCCCGATACGGGGACTCGCAACGTTGGTACCTACCGCATGCAGGTCTACGACAAGCGTACGACTGGCATGCACTGGCAGACCCACAAGGTTGGTGCCCACCATCTGAGGGTGGGTGAGAGTGCCGGGCTCGATAGGATGGAGGTTGCCGTCGCCATTGGAGGTGACCCCACCACGATCTGGGCAGGATCGATGCCGTTGCCGCCGGGGATTGACGAGTTCGCGGTCGCCGGCGTGATTCGGGAAGAGGCGGTGGATCTGGTGAGATGCAAGACCGTGGACTTGGAGATCCCGGCCCAGGCCGAGTTCGTGTTGGAGGGCTACGCCGTGCCGGGGGAGACCCGCGCAGAGGGCCCTTTCGGCGATCACACCGGCTACTACTCGCCTGCCGAGGAGTATCCGGTATTCCACGTGACAGCGCTCACGCACCGGCGCGATCCGATATACCCGACTACTGTTGTCGGCAGGCCGCCCTCCGAGGACTTCTTCATGGGCAAGGCCAGCGAGCGGATCATGCTGC
>JASLXL010000211.1 GCA_030740335.1 SAR202 cluster bacterium
TCGGGGCGCTGATCGAAGGGGCAGTCGCCGATTGGCAGGGTCCTGGTTTTGCTCTGGGCCTCAATGCTGCGGTCGGCCTGGTATGCATGGCGCTGGTCGCGACACTGTTGCCCGCCCTGCGAAGGCCAATGACCCCCGACAGTGGTACTCTCTGTCTCTTCCGGCACTCATCCTGCTGGGCCTTGGAACGGCAGGGTTCAGCACAATGCAGGCATCCATCGTGATGTTCGTCGCCCGGAGGGACATGAGGGGCAAGGCACTCGGAGTGGTGAGCATGGCAATTGGCACCAGCCCAATCGGTGCGCTGATCGAAGGGGCAGTCGCCGATTGGCAGGGTCCTGGTTTTGCTCTAGGCCTCAATGCTGCGGCCGGCCTGGTATGCATGGCACTGGTCGCAACACTATTGCCCGCCCTGCGAAGGCCAATGACCCCCGACAGTGGTACTGCACACTATGCTGCGCACGCTTAGGATGTGCTGTGTACGTCTGGTGGGGCAGGCGATGGTGCTGTCTGACCGAGGTGGCACATTTGGGGCTGGGCCAAAATCACAGTCTTGGGCGTATGATAGTGTCCGACTCGCAACTGGCGGGCGCAGGACCGAATTTCACTGCGGGAGTCCCATACCTGAGAGCCAAACGAGTACCCGTCCCCAATACCTTTCGAGCGTTTCACAACCACAACTACCGGCTCCTGTGGCCCGCGAACTTCGCCGCGTACGCGAGTCGCTGGATACAGATGACCCTCCTGGCGTGGTTCGTGCTGGAACGCACCGACTCGGCCTGGCTCGTGGCACTGGTGGGGTTCTTCGGCACGGCTCCAATGTTCCTCCTGGGGATGGTGGGGGGTGTGCTCGCGGACATGGCCGACAGGCGCCGACTTCTGATGATCACTCAAGCGGCCAGCTTTTTGTCCGCCGTCGTCATGGCTGCCCTGCTCCAGACCGACCTTGTAAGCTACTGGCACGCCTATCCTTCGGTAATGATCGTCGGCACGGCGTGGGCCCTAGACATGCCATCCCGACGATCGCTGATCCATGACATGCTCGGAAGGGACGGTGTCACCAACGCTGTAGCCCTGGACTCGGTTGGCATGTCTTCAAGTCTCATGCTCGGGCCGGCGCTGGCCGGAGCCATGATCACGGTGATCGGGGTCTCCGACGGCTACATAGCGGTAGCTGCGCTGTACCTGATTTCGTTCACACTACTTTCGCGCCTGCGAGTTGCGGCTGTTAGCCGTGATTCGGTTGCACGTGTCCGCCTGCTCCAGGAGCTTGCAATAGGGCTCCGCTATGTCGCGAGCCACCCGCTACTAAGGGCGATGGTCTTAATAACGGTCGCCATGAATTTGCTCTCGTTCCCCTACGCTAATATCGTGCCGGTCATCGCCAGGGATGTTCTGGAGGTGGGACCGGGCCTCATGGGCATACTACTGGCTGCCCCGGGCCTCGGTTCGGTCATCGGGGCCGTCATCGTCGCCTCTACGGTCACCATAGCCCGCCCCGGACGGACTTTCGTCGCAGGCTCTCTATTGACGTTCGTCGGACTCGCGCTGTTCTCAGTGTCGGACTGGTACGTGTTGTCCCTGGCAATTCTTGTGATGGTGGGTCTGGGCGCAGCCGGGTTCGGCACTATGCAAGCGTCGATGACGATGCTCGTTGCCCCCGAGGACATGAGAGGAAAGGCGCTCGGCGTCGTAAGTCTGGCAATAGGCGCCGGCCCCTTTGGCGCTCTGTTGATCGGGACGACCGCCAGCCTCATGGGACCAAGCGTCGCTCTAACGGTCAACGCGGCAATAGGCGCGACCTGTGTCCTGCTGGTTGCACTGCTGATGCCATCGCTCATTGGGCCAATTGTGAAAGTTTCCTCCAGTTAGGTGTGCTCACGGGGTTGTACGGAGCTGGATTTGGGTGCCTCGCCATTGACCCTCCGCTTAGTATCGACCTATAATACATAAGCTGCGAAGCACGTTATTGACGATGCTTTGGTTCGATTCGGCAGACCCTAACAGCCCGGGGGCAGCGGTGTCGGTTCAGGGTGATCGTGTACACGACGAATGTGGTGTCGTCGGCGTCTACTCCAAAGGCGAAGACGTGGCCCGTGTTACCTTTTTTGGACTCTTTGCATTACAACATAGGGGCCAGGAGAGTGCAGGCATCGCCACAGGCGATGGCAAGGAAATCAGGCTCCGCGCCTCAATGGGCCTGATCACTCAAAGCTTTCAAGAAGACAACTTGGAACGGCTGACTGGCTATGTAGGGATCGGCCATACTCGATATTCAACTACCGGCAGCAGCCAGTCCAAAAACGCCCAGCCCATTATCTCCGACGGGCCAAACGTCAAGCTCGCCCTCGGGCACAACGGCAACGTAGTCAACGCCAAGGAACTCAAGGAAGAGTTGTTGGGCTTGGGCTGCACCTTCACCTCGACCAACGACTCCGAGATCGTGGCGCACCTGATCTCCAATGCCCCGGCGATAACCTGGCAAGACCGCATCGCATACGCGATGCGCCGACTTCGCGGGGCCTACTCCCTCGTCGTCATGACTAAGGACACTCTGCTGGGGATCCGCGATCCGCTGGGCGTCCGGCCTCTCTGCATAGGCAAGCTCAACGACGGGTGGGTCATCGCGTCGGAGACCTGCGCCCTCGACCACATCGGAGCGACGTTTGTTAGAGAGGTCGAGCCGGGTGAGGCTGTGATGGTCGACGAGAACGGGCTCCGCTCTATCTACCAGAGAAAGCCCCAGCAGGCCAGGGCATCTTGTGTGTTTGAGCACATCTATTTCGCCAGGCCGGACAGCATCCTGGACGGGCGTCTTGTATACAGCAACCGAATGGCCATGGGCGCCGAGCTGGCCCGAGAGCACCCGGTTGAGGCCGATATGGTTATCGGCGTGCCCGACTCGGCCCTCGCCGCCGCCGTCGGGTACTCCCAGGAGTCGGGGATCCCCTATGGGGAGGGGCTAGTCAAGAACCGCTATGTCGGGCGAACTTTCATCTCCCCCGACCAGAGGCTTCGGGATCTGGGCGTGCGCACCAAGCTCAATCCGCTGCCCCAACTCATCAAGGACAAACGGCTGGTGGTCGTCGACGACAGCATCGTTCGAGGAACTACCACGCCTCACGTTGTGCAACTACTGCATCAGGGCAGGGCCAAGGAGATCCACCTGCGAATATGTGCGCCGCCTCTCATGCACCCGTGTCACCTCGGCATAGACATGGCAACCCGTAACGAGTTGTTGGCCGCGAACAAGAGCATCGAAGAGATTCGCACTATGGTCCAGGCCGACTCGCTGGGTTATCTGAGCCACGAAGGTCTGGTCCGTGCCGTTGGGCTCGAGCGCAACCGTATCTGCATGGCATGCTTTACTGGTGATCACCCCATCCCAGTGCAGCTAGAGATGGATAAGCTAGCCCTAGAAGTCTAGTGCTACAAGCGGCGCTGCAAGGGCGTTTGTTGGGTGGGGTATGTGATGCCTAGGGGCGACGTATGCTGCGCTAGGTGTCCCGAAGAAGTAATATTAAGAATATTATTGTGTCTCCGTTCAGCAGCGGATCAAACGGCTAGGGCATGGCAGAGCACACATATAAAGACGCGGGTGTCGATCGCGACTCTGCGGCTGAGGTAAGGCGCCGTATTGCGCCTCTGGCCGCTGCGACCCACGGCCCACAGGTACTGGGAGGCATCGGCGGCTTCGGCGCCATGTACCGGCTATCCGGCTACAAAGACCCCGTCCTCGTGTCCAGCACTGATGGTGTCGGCACAAAGCTCAAAATAGCCATCACGCTGGACTCCTACGACACTCTGGGTAACGATCTGGTCAATGCGTGCGTGAACGATGTCGTGGTCTGCGGCGCGGACCCTCTATTTTTCCTGGACTATATCGCCGTCGGAGCGCTGCGTCCCGATGTGGTGGAGATACTGGTCGCTGGCATGGCGCGGGCTTGCGAGGTAGCGGGGTGTGCGCTGATAGGCGGCGAGACCGCGGAGATGCCAGGCATGTACGAGGGCGACGATTTCGATCTAGCCGGCTTTGCGGTCGGGGCCGCCGAGCGCTCCGACATCACCAATTTCTCGCCGGTTGCCGAAGGTGATTTGCTGATAGGAATTCCGTCCAATGGGCTGCACACCAACGGATACTCCCTCGTCCGCGATGCCCTGGGTATCGACGACGACCCGACCCCGCTCACTGAGCATCACTCCGAACTGGACGGCACGCTGGGCGAGGCGTTATTGGAGCCCCACCTATCGTACGTCGGAGAGATGAGGGCCGTGCGAGGACGGATCAAGGCTGCGGCACATATCACGGGCGGTGGGCTGATTGAAAACGTGCCGCGGGCGCTGCCGGATAGACTGGGCGCAAGATTCGATACAACGACATGGGACCTCCCTCCGGTGTTCTCTATTTTGCTGAAACGCACCAGTATTTCGCGGGAAGAGACGTACCGCGTGTTCAACATGGGGCTTGGCCTAGTGCTGGTGTGCGATCGCAAATACGCGACGGAGATAGAGGCCCTGGTGCACGGCGCGAGAGTAGTCGGCGAGGTGTACCAGGCAACGGGCGAGCAGCGGGTTACCCTGTGATATCCTGAGGGCGAAATTGGTGCAATGAAAGCGATAATCAGTACACACGATAAGACAGGTGTCGTAGGGTTCGGCAAGACCATTGTCGAGGCCGGATTCGAATTGGTGAGCACCGGCGGTACCGGCGCGGCGCTCCACAAAGGAGGTCTGGATGTCACCCAGGTCGCAGACCTGACCGGATCACCGGAGATTCTGGACGGCCGGGTTAAGACTCTTCACCCAAAGATCGCCGGCGGTATCCTTGCCCGCCGTGACCAGCCTTCGCACATCGAGGAGTTGTCCGAGCACGGCATCGACACCATTGACCTTGTCGCCGTGAATCTCTACCCCTTCGTCAAAACGGTAGCCGCTCCGGATGCCACCCTCGAGGACGCTCTGGAGAACATCGACATTGGCGGCCCGACCATGATCAGGTCGGCGGCCAAGAATTTTCCACATGTAATCGTGATCGTGGACCCGTCCGACTACGGCTGGGTGTCGGAGAGACTCATCCTGGGACGCGGAGACCCCTCGACGATCACGCACGAAGAGCGGCGCTCTCTGGCCCGCAAGGCGTTCCAGCATGTTGCCCTGTACGATACGGCTATCTCCCAGTACCTGACGGACGGCGGGACCGTCCTGTCCGACGAGGTGACCCTCGGATTCTCGCGTCAGACTGGTCTGCGGTATGGGGAGAACCCGCACCAGGAAGCGGTCCTATATGCCGATCCGCTCTCCACTGGTGGCATCGTCAAGTCGCGCCAATTACACGGCATTGAGATGTCCTTCAACAACTACATGGACGCCGACTCCGCCTGGCGCACCGTGTCCGACTTCGCTCAGCCTGCGGCCGCCGTGGTCAAGCACACCAACCCCTGCGGCCTGGCCGTCAACGACGACCAGGTCACGGCCTATCGGCGGGCCCTCGCGGGCGACCCGGTGTCCGCCTTCGGTGGCATCGTCGGGTTCAACCGGCCACTGACCTTTGAGACAGCAAATGCCATGCGCGGTGTGCTGTTCGACATCATCCTCGCCCCCGACTACGAGCCCGAGGCCCTCAAGATGCTGGAGAGGCGCAAGCGCACCCG
>JASLXL010000212.1 GCA_030740335.1 SAR202 cluster bacterium
TGACCCAGCGACCCGAGTAACTATCCCGGGTAGGGCGGCATCGATAGGCGTGTGGATCAAACCCGCCATATCTTCGTCTGGCCTGGCGGTCTGGCTTCTAGTGGAAGATGCGACCGGGGAGATCCACACAATAGATCTTGGAATCATCGCTACGTTGGAATGGTCTAGACTCAGCGTCGACCTCCCCGAAGGCCTGGAAATGCCGCTCCACCTCTCAGCAGTTGAGGTATTCGAGCCCGCCGGTAATCAGGACAACCTTTCCGAATTCGCAGACCTGGTCAACGGTACTCCAGGGCATGTTTTCTTGGACGACCTCCACGTAGTCCTTGCCGGATCAGGCGACGTGCGTGTGTTCGAGGACTTCGAGGATGTGGCCGGCTGGTCAGCCATAGTCACGGACCCGCAGGACCCGGATCAAATCGTCGCATCAGAGCAGGAGGTCTACGCTGGCCAATACTCAGGTCTGTTCACCTTCGGAAGCACAAGAAACCGCCTTATCAGGGGATTTCAGCGCAGTCCAACAGGTGGCCCCGTTCCTCTGATTGTCAGCACGACTTTCGCGGAAAACAACGGCGCGTCCGTCGGCCAGACCTTTGTTGCAGAGATCAAATCACGTATCGTACAATTCAGAATCTCGGCCACCGCCGAATACTTCCCGACGGTTAGTCCCGATAGCAACGGATTTCTGGTTGCGGATCTCGACTCGCTGCTAGGCCATCTCGATGTGCTCACATATTCATCGTCCAGGGTGCGTACCAACGAACTGTTCTTGGCCAGCCAACCCAAGGTCGAAAACAAGGTACTGGCCGCGGCACAAAAGCTGGCTGGATCCGCCTGGCAAACCCAGGGATACCAGTCTGAACTCGATTTAATGCGGTCGGACCCGCTCGGAGGCGCCGGTTGGCGCAGCCTGGTCTGGGTATCAATCGTGGTGGCGATCCTCACCGGCGGACTAGGTTATGGAACTTATCTGCGATCATCGACCGCCGATGATCACCAAGAGTCAGAAGTCCTTAGATCAGCCGGGTTTAACAGATGGCAGCTAGACTGCCTACTGGCGATCGAGCATCTGGCCGTTGCAGTAGTCGGACTCGGCGTCGGCACCTGGACAGGGCTTCAAATGAGCGCCTTGATGGCATCATCTGTCGCGGTGACCGCCGATGGACAGCCCATTGTACCCCCCGTCTTAACCGTCACAGATTGGCAGACCCTGACATTGTTCTACATCGCGCTGGTGGTCGTCGTGACCAGCGCGCTCTGGATGCTGCGCCGACTCGGCGGCGAGCGATGAAAACAAGGTAGCGATGGGCAATTTACATCCCAAAATCGGATGGGTTGAAGAGGGGCCTATCGACTGCTAAACTCATCTTCGCAACGAAATCTGTTCAAAATCACGGAGAGGAGTTCCCGAAATCCATGGGAAACGTAGACCTGAACTTCAAGTCCGCCGTCCCAACCTTCGACGCCAACGTGGCCCTTGGCAGACGCCATGATCGCCGCGTCGTCGTGGACACGACCGAAGGTCTTATCGAGGCCATGGATGGGTCCGGCATAGAGAGGGCAGTCGTGTACTCCCCGTACGCGGCCCACTTCGACACGGTCGAGGGCAATGAGCAGCTTCTCGACATGATCAAGGGACAACCTCGGCTCATCCCACAGCTCGTCGCCAATCCCGCGGTCGAAGACCTCGACACCTTCGGCGCCCAGGTAGAGAGCCTGGGCATTCGATCCATCAGATTCCATCCCGACGAGCACAAGTACCCTCTCAGAGACTGGGTGGTAGGCTCCTGGCTGGAGTGGATGGAGTCGGAAGGGATTCCGCTCTGGATCCCGGTGGCCGAGACCGATCCCGTAACCCTTCATGATATCGCCGTCGACCACCCCGGGCTGTCGATAGTTTTGACCGAAACCCACTACAGCCAGGTCCCCTGGGCAATCCCGTTCCTGAAAAGCGTCTCCAACACCTCCGTTGAGGTGTCGCGATGGGTCATCGCGGACGGCGTGCAGCGACTGATGAATGCAATAGGCGCAGAGCGCATACTCTTCGGCTCCCGATTCCCTGATTCATCCATTGGGAACCAGCTCTACAACCTGCACCGCAGTGATCTCTCCGACAGCGACCTGGCGGCCATCTGCGCAGGCAATCTCGACCGGCTCCTTGGCCTGGAGTAGCAACATGGAAACACTAGTAATCGACTTCCACACGCATTCGGGTCGCTGGGGCAACACGGCTGTCTTCGACGATCCCAAAAGGTACATCGAGATCATGGACGCCGCCGGCGTTGACCGGGCCAACATCAACTGCATATTCCACTCAGATGCCAGCAAGGGCAACAACATCGTGGCCGAGCGCTTCGTCTCGCAATATCCAGACCGGTTCATCGGCGTGGCGTTCGTTACACCCCACTATCCGGAAGAGGCGATTCCAGAGTTGGAGCGCGCCTTCAACGAACTGAACCTGCGTTCCTTGAAGGTCTATCCGACCTACTACGGCAAACCGATCGACGACCCCGGCTATTTCCCGATTTTCGAATGGTGCAATGACCGCGGCATAACGCTGATGAGCCATTCCTCCCACGGCCCGGCGGACGATGGCCTGACGATACCAACGAGCTTCATTCCTCTGGCCCAGCGGTACACGAACAAGAAGTGGGTGTTGGCCCATTCGGGCAACGGCAGGCCAGGCCAGGAGCTTGCGGTCAAGGCAGCCCAGGCATGCCCCAACATCTACCTGGAGACCTGCTCATCCTTCGCAGACCACAAAACAGTCGATTTTCTGGTGGAAGGCGCGGGAGAAGATAGGGTCCTGTTCGGTTCGGACATGCCGTTGATGGACGCTAGGGCAATGGTGGGCCGCATAGTCACCTCCGGCATATCAGATCAGGCCAAGCGCAAGGTCCTGGGCCTCAACGCCCTCAAGGTGCTAGGACTGGACGACTAACCCTTCGCCGGAACGGCCAGGACTGAGGTCCAACCACACGGAGGAAACCTTGAATTCGGCAGAGGTTCGCGAGTTCTTCCCAATTCTTAAGGAGAGGACCTACCTCTTCAGTGGGGGTCACTCCCCCGCCTCTGTCCCTGCCTTGGAGGCCGTCCAACGCCTCATGGGCGAGTGGGCCGGCGACACACTTGATCTCTACGGCAGGCTGCACGAAGAACAGGACGAGGTGCGACGTCTTTTCGCCGGTCTCATCGGGGCAGATATGGACGAGGTGGCTGTCCTGGACAGCACAGGGACTGGGGAGAATTTGGCCGTCGAGATGATACCCATCCCGCCCCGCGGTAACGTTGTATTTGACGAGTGGAGTTATCCGTCCGCGGTGTACCCATGGATGCTACCCCCTAGGGAGCACTTGGAACAGCGCTGGGTCATGTCCCGCGGCGGCGTGATCGAACTGGACGATCTTGAAGCGGCCATCGACGACGATACGGTCGCCGTCAGCATCTCGCACGTAACTCAGGGCGAGGGCTTCAGACAGGACCTGGGCGCGGTCTCTAAACTTGCCCACGCTCACGACGCATTTCTGCTCGTCGACGCGGCGCAATCCGCAGGTGCGGTCAGAATCGACGCCCACGCCCAGGGCATAGACTTTCTGGCGGTAGGGGCCTGTAAATGGCTGCTGGGCGCCGCCGGGGTAGCCTTTTTCTACGCAGCCAAGTCCCACATACAAGGCATGCCGCCCCACGCCGGGGCACCGAGTGCTGCAAATAAATTCATATCTCCATCCAAAGGGCCATTTGAACCGAAACCCGGCGCGGAGCGATTCCACCTGGGCATCCCTAACCTCCTAGGAATTGCCGCAACAAGGCCAGGCCTTGCAGCGCTAGCCGACATCAGCATGGAGCGGGTCGAATCACACGTGCTGGAGTTGTCCGGACACTGTATTGCCGGTCTACAGAACCGTGGCATAGATGTGCTGACTCCGAAAAACACCAGTCAACGAGGCGGTGTCGTCGCAGCCATCGTGGACGACGCCCCCGCCGTGGAGCAATTCATGCGTGAACGTTGCATCGACGTGTACGGCGGGCACACCTATAACCGCACGCTGAGGATAGACCCCCACGTGTTCAACAACGACGGAGACATCGACACGTTCCTCGCCGCCATAGACGAATACGTCGCAAGGTAAGACCGGACTGGAGGGACGACCATTGGCAGATAAGGTCATGACTGTCACCGGCCCAATTCCCGCAAACGACCTCGGATATACACTCCCCCACGAGCACCTATTCCTGGACCTGATGCGCGACAACTGGTCCGGCGACAACTACCTGAGCGACCCTGAACTCGCCTACCAGGAGTTGATGCAATACAAGGGTGCTGGTGGGGTGTCTCTCGTAGACCAGACCAGTGGCGGCCTGACGAGCAACGACCAGCATATGCTTCCCGTCAAACACCCAATCGCTGTACGAGAGCTATCGGAGCGCACTGGGTTGAATATCATTCTGGGGTGCGGCTGGTACCGTGAGACTTATTACGAGCCTCATTTGTGGCGCATGAAGACGGACGAGATTGCCCAGGAGATAGAGCGCGACGTCACCCACGGCATTGATGGAACCAACGTCCGAGCCGGCCTTATCGGCGAGATCGGCGCACACTTCACGTGGATTTCGCCAATTGAGGAGCGAGTCCTGAGAGCGGCAGGCCGCGCCCAGAAGCGCACAGGCGTCACATTGACCACTCACGCCACTCGTGGCCCCCTCGGACTCGACCAGCTCGACATACTAGAGGAAGAGGGTGTCGACCTGCGTCGGGTCGTCATCGGACATCCACAGAGCCACGCCGATTTCGAATACCACGCCGAGATAGCGCGACGTGGCGCGTGGATATCCTTCGATAATATGGGCGTAGTCGAGGAGGCAGTGCCCTACGAGCAACAGAAACTCTTGAAACAGGTGAAGGACATCGTCGACGCGGGCCTCATCGGCCAGCTACTGTTTTCCCACGACGTCTGCTACCGCCACATGTACAAGGCGTACGGTGGCCACGGCTACGATTACGTCCCAACGCGGCTCCTGCCCAGATTGCAGGAGATAGGCATGACCGAGGATCAACTATTGCAGATAATGGTGGACAACCCAAGAAGAGCCCTCACGGGCAAGTAATAGGACAGGACGAAATCCGCCCGAAAAAGGATGCCCAGCACTTAGCGAGCGAACACGGGTGTCTCCCCCATGATGGAGGCGGCCGGGTAGACACGATACTGGTTCGGTTTGCCCGGAGAGGTGTGCTCAGCCGCCCAGACCGCCCCTCCCCTGCGATCCGACTCGATCACAAGGTATGGCCTAGTGGCCTCATCCACAAAATTGCTACCGTACATCACCACGGTATTGCCATTCTCCAACCTGGTAACGTTCGAGCAACACGGCGCGAACATGTCGGGCTGCAGACGATACTCCCAGGCCTTCCTGACCGTCATGTTGTTCATGTCCAGGGCCAGTTCGATGCCACGCGAGTACTCGCCTCCTTCTTCGCCCGGCCTGTGGTTGCCGTTGTCGAAAAGCAGCACGTTTCCGTTTGGCAGAGCCACGACACTGTGGGGACGATAGAACTTGTCTGTCGGATCAGTGAACGTGAACTCGCCGCCAGGACCGCCAAGCCTCCACAAAATCGACTTGAAATCGGACGCGATCGCCACGACCTGGTCAAGATTCCGAAGGCCGATCAGTACACTACCGTCCTCAGCCATCGAAAGCGAGTCAGCGTGGGTCCAGTCCTGCACATCGCCATCACGGTCGCACCCGCCCCACAAGGGAAATCCTGGCAGCCTGCGGTTCGACTCTGGTACCGTCCGTTCCGACGGGTCGATGAAGTCAAGTGTGCTCCAAACGATCTCGTTCGTCCCCGCAACCTGGTCCCATATGCCTATGGTGTCTCCCTCCTGTGGCATGAGAGGATCGCCGTAGCCGGGGGAAAGGATCTCCCGCGAAAGGTACATTACACGACCGTCCGCCAAAACTAAGACCTCATGGTGGATCGGCCCGAAGGGTGAGCACTCGTCGACCAGGCGATCTTGTTCAACTCCGAGGGGGTCGATCTCGACAATCGCCTTAGCGGTCGTGCCGCCTTTGTACCCGGCAATGTACACGATGTTGCCGTTGGGTTTCAGGCTCATCACATACGGCTGTTCTTCATTGAGACCCTCAAAATACCAAACAATGTTGCCGTCTTTGTCATATGCCGCCAGCCCAAGAAAACCAGCCTGTCGGAATTCCATGAAGGTTAGGGGAAGTGTCGGCTCGCCAACGAGCGTATCCATCTTAGACGCAGCTAGAATTTCAGGCAAAGGTCCTGTGTCGAACATGCCAGACGGGCCTTCAGATTTGCCTCCGCCAGAGCTCGCCCCATAGACTTGGAAGTTATATGTCGTTTCCGCTCTAAGTCGTACGACTGGGACCGTGAACGAGGTACCGTCGCTATCATGGGTCTTTGTCCTGAGCCGCCCGATATCGTCGGCCCAGTACTCCACATAGACCTGGCCGGAGCCATCGAGCACACCCTCCACACGTGCGATCAGAGAATTATCCTCGGAAAGCGTTGCAAATGCCGATACAACGCCAGGCGCTGGATCCGGCGTGCTAGTCGGAGAAGGCACCGCTGTTGCAGTTGGACCAACCGAAGCGGACTCTGCCGGATCATCTTTCGAACCTCCGCAGGCCAGAGCAACCAACATCACAACCACCGCCAATATATAGACCCTCACACCGAACCTAAAACGCCTGATCAAGTCACTACTCCTGTTTGATCTCGCCCATAATGCTGGAAAGGGCATATGCACGGTAACTACCCTTATATGCAGGGCTCCATGCCTCGAGCCGCCATAGTTCCTCGCCATCTCGATCAACCTCTGTCACCACTCGAGGCGTAGTGTTGAAGTTCACCAGAGTGTTGCCGTTTTTGAGGCGATAAGCGCCTCCCCTGGTGCGAGAGAACAGGTCGGGGCCGGGCCGGTACTCCCAGACCTTTGTCGCCGCCAGATCGTACTCGCTCAGGGAATACTCGACCACCCTGGTATACTCGCCACCCTCATCTTCAGGACGACCCTGCCCATTGTCGAACAACAATATATTGCCGTTCGACAGCTCCGAGGCCGTATGGGGTAGATAGAACCGGTCCTCCGGAGAAGCAAATTTGTACACGCCGTTCGGACCTCCAAAAACCCACTCGACATGCTGCAGGTCAGGCGAAATAGATATCACTTGATCAAGAGTTTTGACCGACAACACGTAATTGCCACGGGGTCCTATCTGTAGTGAATTGGCATTCCACCAACGGATCATCTCCCCCTCACGTTCAGGCTGGCCAGGGACCCCATAGAAGGGCACCGTCTCCCAAGTGAGCCGCACGTCAGTCGAGAACATGTCGAAGGCATTCCATACCTCGCGACTGGTACCAGTGTTCCGGTCCCAAATTCGGATCGAATCGCCCTCGACCAGTACCTTCTCATCGCCGTCGTTTGCCGAATCGTCTATTTCCTTATATATGCGCGCCAAATACATAACTTCGCGGTCTGCAAGTAATAACTGATCATGATGCGGCAGGCCATCGATGTCTCCGTAAGATAGGTTGTCTACGATCACGCCCAGAGGCGTGATCTCCCTTATGCAACACGGGCGACGGTTACGTCCCATGTAGTAGACCAGGTTGTAGTCGTCTTGCTGGCGAACGGCGTTGATTGCATAGGGCTGGTCGGCCACGAGATTGGGGCTTGCGTAGTACCAAACAATGTTGGCGTCGCTGTCCAGAGCATAGATATACGAGCCTAAGACATCTTCGTAGTCGAGCAGAAAAAGCTCAGATGTCGAAGAGCCCTCGGCGCTGTGCTCGATGGTCGCCAGAGCTTCTGGTAGCTTACCTGTTTTAAAGGTGCCGGACGATACCTCTGACACTTTGCCTCCGGAGCCGAGGGCAAACGCGTCGTAAAAGTACTCGGTGTCCGGGCGTAGTCTCACGATAGGAACAACATGGTCCTTCGACGAAGCCACCGTCGGGGAGCGGAACCGTCCCGCATCCCTATTTTCGTACTCAACGTAAACCTGCGCGGCTATGTCGGTGCGTATTCGAACCTCTACGATCAGCGGGTTGCCCTTAATGACACTGGCTTCCGCCTCTAGGATCACTGGCAGCGCCGATGGTTCACCCGTACCCGGCTCCTCGCCTGAAGGCGTCGTCCTCGCCTCGACTGTCGCGCTGACTGCCGCTACAACCGTCGCGTCGACATCAAATGGCTCCCCACCATCCCCACACGCGGCCAAGCTCAGGAGTGAGGCGACAATCAAGGCCAGCGCTGTCCAGCGCGAGAACCTATCAATTTTCATCTAGATACTTCCTATTGACTCGTAGGCAAGCGCATATTTGGAATTCCTGGTGACACGGAGCGGAAGTTCGTTCGTCACTTCCTTGATACGTTCCCACTCGTGCAGCGGCCCTTTCACCTCGACTACCAAGCTATATCGCCGGGGAGCTCGGCTGACTAAGTTGGGCCTAGCCGAGAGCCGCTGATCATAGACATCCTGGTCGTAGTCAATCGTAATGCGAAGTTTCCCCCTCCTATCCTCGTAATACTCCCTGTGATATCGGTTTACAAGGATAGGGACCAGGTCGACGCCTATCTCCACCCTCATCCAATCGGGCACAGATCCAAGCGATTTGGAGACGATTGCAGGCCAGGTTACTCCCTCACACAGATCAAGAGGCTCCACCAGGGCATGCCTCAGCTTCCAATTGGCCCGATCACGCTTGCGCTTGACCTCGAGCACGGCGGAGACGGAGTCGGTCTGCTGCCCATACCAGCGGAGCCGGACCTTGCGGCGCTCGCTGAATCCCTCGACACTATCGTCCAACCACTGCAAGTCATGGGTATCCATATAGAGGTTGTTAACGACGCGAGGAGGAAACGATTCCGAAAAGACACACCTGTGGGTGCGTATCCATGACCTGACATGGGCAAGATCGGAATCTGGCGACACGAGCTTGACCTCGTAGCGCCACTCCTGTGCACGAATTGGCGGCCGCTCTTCTTGCATATTAAGAGTCGTCATGGCCTATTAGACAATCGCGGCCGAGCATTACACAACTGGAACACTGCTCTGGTCGATGAAGGTAATGGTCGTGGCATCCGGCAGCGCCTCTTTCAATGCACTCATCGCCTTAGCGACAGCCTTATCGTTGTTACACCTCACGTATAGGGTCGCCTGAACGAAGTCGGTCCCCACATCGAGACGCCGAAGGTCAGCGCTCTGGACATAGGGGGACAGCAGTTCAGTTATTTTTTCGAAGCTCACCTGGTCGTCAAGATCATCTCCTTTGATGTCTATATTCACGTAGAGGTTACGTTTTTTGTCTCGCGACCAAAGTAGCAATCTCCCTGTCATTACAAACAGAATTACTGTGGCCGCAGCGACCGTGGGCCATGTCTGACCCGCCCCCAGGCCAATGCCAACCCCGATGGCTACGAACAGGTACGCAAGCTCTTCCGGCTCCTTGATCGGGGTCCTGAAGCGGACGATGGACAGGGCGCCCACGAGTCCCAAAGACAGGGCAATTGATGACTTGACGACCGAGATGATCAGCACGATGGTCAGCGTGATGATCGGTATCGCATAGGCCGCCTGGGTGCGGCTAGTCATTGTTCGCCCAAACCGGAGATAGTGCCAGGCCAGGATCGAGGACAGTACGGTCCCGACGATCAAGCCTATAAGAAGATCTTTGGCTTCGACGGTAAAGATGTCTGTAGTAAAGGTAGGCATAGTGCCTCGATTGAAGAGGCGCAACGAGCGCCAGATTTGTTGTCTGCATATTATGGCATATAGGTATGCCGTAGTTGCAACAGGAATCACGGCGCGCCAATCGGGAATTCAAACGCGCACCCACCGAACACCAGCTAGGGTGCGAAAAGGTCGCTCGCCCTCTGGTATTTACTACGGTTCCCACCTGATGTGCGGATGCCTATGGACGCGAACACATCTCCAACCACCTCGCGAATCCTCTGTTGATCTTTAATGAATGCGTCGCGGAGCCGGGCAGATGAAGCACTCGCCCCACTGGCAATCACCTCATCGAGACTGGTAGAGACGTTGCGTTCGAATTCAATCTCAATCTCATAGAAGGTTCCCACCGGACGCGGTCGCGGAATGTTCCCGAGCCTGACTCCCTCAAGATATTCTATATATCCAGGACCGTCATGGACGTCTGTCCTATCCAGGGACAGGATGAATGCCTGTTCTGGATTGGGACCACTCCCATAATCCGTAACCATGTTCATATGTAGTCGGGTTCTGCTTGAAACCGCCACTAGAGTGACCTCGAGGTCGATCTGGCCTGACAATCCGGTTTCGTCGAGGGCGCGCGCGAGCAAGGCTCCGGGCGTAGTGGGCGAATCTTCAAACAGGCCGGTCAACGCTATTGGTAGAACGTCGTCCAGGGGCCAGGGAGCAGGTGGCGGGAGCCTGCCTTCCGAAAACGGGGACGCCTCGAATCGAAATTCCAGACGAGATTCGTTCGAAACGCTAAACCCGTCGCCCTGTTCCTCCCTATCTACCTTAACCTGTACCTCGGCCCGAAATGGGAAGTGGCGCCTCACCGTCGGTGCAGCCTCGTGACCATCTAGCCCATCGGCATTGTCAAAGCGATACCTCAGACGCAGGACAAGCGCGTTATCAAGCAGGACGTCGTCCTGTGAATCAATGTAAAAATCCCGCATCACTATTTGGGTTGATTCGGCATCGACTTCATATGAATTACCAGTCAGGCCCGGTGCAGCCCATCGGCGTCTGGCCAGATCCTCTATTAGGGCGCTGGATACACTGGACTGTGCCTCTCGGAGCCAGTCATTGTTCAGCTCAGTTAGATCGGGCGGAACTTCCAGCGTGAGCTTGAATTCGCGCTCGGCCCGGGGTGGAGTCCCAAGTGGTGACCTCGATTGCAATCTATCTATAGAGAACTGGGCGTCAGGAAAGTCTGGTAAGGCGTTTAGCAGAATCGCCGCCAGCACAAGGAGGATTACAACCCCGACTACCCCAATAGCACGCCAAAGATCGATTCTGGTCAATGTGCTCAATGTGCGTTCATGCATGGGACTACGAAATATCGATCAAACACTCGGTGTCCTTCTCACGAATATATCAGCCTCCTCAGTGGGAAATGCGGGCATGAGTCCATGCAACTCAATTATCGAGGAGCACACGTTTACATGGATTGCGCCAGCGGGGATGCTCATGGTGATTGAGAATATGAGCTGCGTGTGCCACCACCGAACATCTCTCTGACCACTAGGCGAGTCAGCCCTTCGTACACGTCATTGTGGTCGAACCATGTTCCGGCTACCTTCCTGTAACCAGGCGCCAAAGTCTCTCTTGGCCCTGCAAAATAACGGCTTGGAAAAACTTCGCACCAGGAACGCCACCCCCACCGCACCCAAAGAACCAAGTGCATCAACGATGTAGTGGTTCCCCGTGACGACAATTGACATCAACATCAACACAAGATAGCAGACCATCACTAGTTTTAGGATTGGTCCTCCACCACCCCGCAAAAAATACAGAGACACGACAAACGCCAACGCGAAATGTAGGCTCGGCATCGCCGCGTACGGATTATAGAGGAGGGTTTCGGCGGTCAGGTGGTACTCATCGAGACCATAATTCCACATTGTGTCAACGATCCCGAGGCTGGACACCAGACGCGGCGGGGCCAGGGGATAGAGCTCATAGCTCACTAGGGCAACACCAAGGGTTATTAATGCTACCGTCCGGTACACATAGTATGCCTCGCGGTTTTTCATGTAGAGGTAGACTGCGATCGGCAGGACTACCGGCCAGTAGCCCAATATATAGAACCAATTGAAGAAGTGGACGGCGGACGAGAGATTGTTCAAGAACCAGTCTTGCAACAAACCTTCCGTTAGAAGGCCCATCGCTCTCTCCAATTCGATTATGTCCAATGCATTGTCGTGGGCTGGCAACAACTGGTTTTCGTAGACCTGCCCCCTACCCAACGTGTACGAGGCATACACAACAGACAAAAGAAGCAATTCCATCGCAACTTTTAATGAAGAGGAGCTCTTGATCTTGATTTGGTTCAGCTTCTGCAAAGTAGAAGCGACGTCTCGGGTCAATCTGCTATCCGGAAACAATGACACGTCCCGGGTGGCCTTGTTAACTCCGAAGAAAGATCGTGAGAAAGATCGTGTATCCCTCAGAACGGACCCTCCGTACCTTCAAGGTGTCCGGAGCCGATCAAGCGCCACCGCTGCAACGCCATCCTAGCCAGACTTTAGACTCTCGTCAAGCATTGAGTTCGGTTCGTTTTGTAGCCAAAATCAACGCCGCAGCATATCCACATGCCCTCGCCCAACCACTCACCATTTGAACACGGGGCAAATGTGACATTCAGTGTTTCTCGACATGCGAACGAATCGTGGCGTTCTCTAATTCAGGATAAATAGATAGTCCTAAATCCTAGGCACGGGATAAGCGTGGAGGGTTGACAGGGGAGCGTCTAATTTTGGCTGTACCAGGGCAAAATATCATTAAGGGACGGAGATGATTCGCGATTCAAAGGTTGTATGTCGCAGGCCTAATAATTCTCATTTCATTGGAGGCCCCCAGCTAGCAAAGTCTTGACAGCACGTGATAGACGTGATAATTATATAGCGCTCCGCAGCAAATGCGGCATCTTTCTGGCCGTGTTACGTTTGATCAAGAGGTCCCAGGAGGTAATTGATTATGTGGTCTAAAGTTCCGAATTTGAGGCTTTTGCTTGCGATGGGCGTCGCTTTGATGCTCGTTGCTGCGCTTGCCTGCAGCTCTGACGACGACGCAGCCGACACGTCTTCGGATGATACCGGAGCCGCAGCGTCTTCGTCTTCTGACGACACGTCTTCGTCCTCCGAGGACACGTCGTCGTCTTCTTCGTCTTCTTCTGAAGACACGTCGAAATCCGACGACACGAAAGCTGCCGCCTCGGATGATAAGGACGACTCAGCCGACGAGGCTGCGGCTGATGCTGGATTCGATAAAGCGTCCTACAAGGGCAATGGTGGTTCGTTCGCATGGACCGGCGCAGCGCCTACGACGTTCAGTGAGGCCCCTAGTCTGGCCGCGCTCGTCAAGGCTGGCTCCCTGCCGGCCGTTGAGGACAGGCTGCCAGCCGCCGAGGACGTATTCGTGGTGGCCCCGGTAGCTGCCATCGGCGAGTACGGCGGCACCTGGCGCCGTGCGTTCACCGGCCCGAACGACGGGCAGAACGCCGACCGGATCATGATGGACGAGGACATCAAGTTCGACTTGGACGGCGTCACCATCATCCCCAACATCGCAAAGAGTTGGGAGATCAGCGACGACGGTACCGTCTACACTCTCACACTGCGCAAGGGTATGAAGTGGTCCGACGGTGCTGCGTTCAACGCCGACAACTACATCTGGTGGTTCGAGAACGTCCTGACTAACGAAGAGATCAACCCCGGCCGCAACAAGCAGCTAGGTTGGTCCGGCTACAACGTTGATGACATTTTTAAAGTAGATGAGACCCACGTCCAGTACATCATACCCGAGAGGGCTGATGGCTTCTTGGACCAGTTGGCGACCTACCGCATCGGTGGGTTCACCCTGCACGGTCGCATCGGTGATGGCGACTACGGCCCGTCCCACTACATGGAGCAGTACCACAGGGACTTCGCTTCTGACAAGGCCGCCTACGACAAGATGGTTGCCGACGAAGGTTTCGAGAGCTGGCCGTTGTTCTTCAAGGAGAGATCCAATCCCCTCAGGAACACAGAGTTGCCAGTCGTGTCGCCTTGGCGCGTGACCAGCCCGATTACCGAGCAGATTTACGAGTGGGAGCGCAACCCGTACTACTGGGGCGTTGACCCAGCAGGCCAGCAGCTTCCCTACATCGACAACATTTCCATGATCCTGACCGGCGACAAGGAAGTACTGAACCTCAAGGCTATCGCCGGTGAGATCGACTTCCAGCATAGGCACATTGACATGGCCAAGGTGCCTGTTGTTCGCGAAAACGCTGACAAGTGCGAGTGCTCCGTCAAGTTCTGGCCGTCGCCAGGTGGCGCACAGGGCGGACTGACTGTTAACTTGACCTACGGCCTCGGCGGGACGACAGAGAACCCGCTGGTCTACGAAGTTGACGAAGAGATTCAGAAGTGGCTGACCAACAAGGACTTCAGAATCGCACTATCCAACGCCGTTGACCGCCAGCGGATTAACGAGGTCGTGTTCCTGGGTCTGGGCCAAAACATGCAGGGCGGCTTCATTAAAGGCCACGCCTTCTACCCTGGTGACGACTGGGCCACGAAGCACCAGGAGGGCCCTGCCAAGGCCAACGAGATTCTAGACGGCCTAGGCTTGGACAAGAAAGACGGCGACGGCATGCGACTGAGGACAGACGGCTCCGGCGAGACTCTGATCTTCGAGCTGTCCTACATCGCTAACTACTTCATCGATTATGAGTCCATTGCCGAACTGACCAAGGAAGACTTCGAAAAGGTCGGTATTAAGACCTTCCTGAAAGCCGAAGACGTTAAGCTCTACGCCGATCGCCGAGCCAACAACGACCACGTGTTGATGGCTGGCGGCGGCGGTGCGGCTGGCGCTCGATACCCGTCGAACCTCACCGAGTGGTTCTCCATCGCAGCCGCCTACAGGAACTGGTACACGGGCGCTGAGGACGCGTACGCTGCAGGCAACCCCGTTGCTGAGCCTACCGACCCCAACATCCTCCGGCTGGCCACCTTAACCGACGAGGCCAAGCTGCTCCGCTATGGCGACCGTGTAGACAACTACATCGAGACCCAGCGGATTATGATCGACAACATGTACTCGATCGGTTTCGTCGGTGGTACTCCTGCATTCAACGGTGTAGTCGTTCTGAAGGACTACTTCAAGAACGTACCGGACATCGCGCCTAACCAGTCCTCACTGCAGAACCCCGGCATCGCCCGGACCGTGCAGTTCTACATGGAAGGCGGCAAGAACGACACCGAGTAGTTGTTAAGCATTCGATAGAAGCTAGCTACTGAAACCAGCGCCCCGACACGAGTCGGGGCGCTGGTTGAATGGCAAGAGTCCCTCCCCCCGGTACATATGTCCCGGGCTTGCCTCGTACACCACCACCCGAGCGTAGGAGAGCCAGCTCCATGTTGACCTTCATCGCCCGTCGTGCAATGCTCGCAGCTTTGACGATATGGGCATTGTCGCTGCTGTCCTTCCTCGTTATTCAACTTCCGCCGGGCGATTTTGTCGACACCTACGTTCAGGAGCTATTCGCAGGAAGCTGGGCCTCCGGTGGCGCGACACAGGTGTCCGACGCCCTGGAAGAGACCTTGCGCGAGCAGTTCGGACTCAACCAACCCTTTTTTGTACAGTACGGCAAGTGGGCTTGGAAGATGGTTCAGGGCGACTTCGGACAGTCCCTCGAATTCCAAAAACCCGTTGCCGACGTCGTCCGAGAGCGTCTATTGATGACGATCATACTGGCGGGCACGACGGCGCTACTCGCCTGGGGGCTTTCGATCCCGATCGGAATATATTCAGCTGTCCGGCAGCACAGTATCGAAGACTATACTTTTACATTCATCGGATTCATGGGTCTCGCAGTCCCCGACTTCTTACTCGCCCTGTGGCTGCTCTGGATAACCTTTTCTTACTTCCCGGATCACAGTATCGGTGGACTATTCTCGCCTGAATACCTTGAGGCTCCTTGGAGCCTGGGGCGAGTCCGAGACCTAATTTCACACCTCTGGATAGCCGCGTTTGTTGTGGGCACGGCCGGAACGGCCGCCCTCATTCGTGTTATGCGCGCCAATCTATTGGACGAATTGCATAAGCCCTACGTGGTGACTGCACGGGCCAAAGGACTTGCCGAGTGGAAACTAATCTTGAAATACCCTGTCCGCCTTGCGCTTAATCCCCTCGTAAGCACGCTTGGGTACCTGCTACCGGTCCTGATGTCCGGTAGCGTTATAGTTTCTGTGGTGCTGAGCCTACCCACGGAAGGGCCACTACTTCTAAGGGCACTGTTGGCTGAGGACCTGTTTGTGTCAGCAACTATTGTTTTGCTATTGGGAGCCCTTACTGTGATAGGGACGCTCCTATCGGACATCTTACTAGGGATCCTCGATCCCAGAATCAGGATGGGCTAGAGATATGGTAGAAGCAACCGCTGGGTCGATGGCGAGGGATATCGAAGAAGAACGCGTATTTATTGCTACTCAGTGGCAGCTTATGTGGTGGCGATTCAAACGCCATCGGGCCGCTCTCGTCGCTACGGGGGTGATAATCGCGTTGTACCTGGTCTCGATCGGAGCCGGTTTCTTGGCGATGAGCAACCCGTCTGAGGGTGAGGTCACCCACGCTTACATGCCGCCCCAAATGATCCATTTCTTCGACGGGGGCTTCAAGCTCCACGTCAAAGGCGTCGTCACCGGACGGGATTCCTTCACCCTCAAAAAGACACACACACCCGACCCAGAACTCATAGTTCCGATCAGCTTCTGGGTGACCGGCTTTGAATACGAATTCCTTGGTCTCTTCAAGACCAAACGCCACCTCATTGGAATTGGTGGCGAGTTCCAGGAAGACAGGCCAGCACCGTTTTTCTTCGGATCGGATAAGCTGGGGAGAGATATTTTCTCCCGAATGGTCTATGGGACGCGCCTGTCCATGATGATAGGGCTAATCGGCGTAGCGATAAGCCTGTTCCTTGGCATCAGCCTCGGAGGCATATCCGGCTTCTACGGAGGCATTGCCGACACCCTGATTCAGCGCCTGATTGAGATTCTGCGCTCCATACCTACCATTCCTTTGTGGATTGCTCTCGCAGCCGCGGTCCCGCGCGACTGGAGCCCGATCAGGATTTTCTTCTCGATCACGATAATCATCTCTCTGATATCCTGGACTGAGCTAGGTCGAGTCGTACGCGGCCGGTTCTTGGCACTACGTGAAGAAGAATTCGTCACGGCGGCACGATTGTCTGGCGCCACTGACGTCCGGATCATCTTCCGACACATGGTCCCATCCTTTACAAGTCACGTGATAGCGGCCGCCTCACTGTCCATCCCGGCGATGATTATCGCTGAAACTGCCTTGAGCTTCCTGGGTCTTGGGCTCCGGCCACCGGCGATCAGTTGGGGCGTCCTGCTCAAAGATGCCCAGAACATCCAGTCAGTGGCGGTCTATCCCTGGATCATGTACCCAGCGGTTCCCGTGGTAATCGCGGTGCTGGGATTCAACTTCATGGGTGACGGGCTGCGTGACGCGGCAGACCCATACGGATAGTCACCCTAGCGCGGCAGGCCGTTCAGATACGTAGCCATCCGCAATAGCATGAAAAGCGCCCCGCCACAGGCGGGGCGCTTTTGCGCTGTTATTGCATCAGAAAAACGAGGCCCGCCATCTTAGGCGTCTCAGAGAGAATAGAAAGAAACGGATGATAACCTTTATAGTCCGCCGGACCCTGCTGGCGATGATCACCATCTGGGCACTTTCTATTCTGGCGTTTCTTGTTGTTCAGCTACCTCCTGGTGACTTCGCAGACACTTACGTGCTTGAACTTCTCGGCAATAGCCCTGTAGCAGGAGGCCAATTTGCTGATCAACTTGAAGCCAACCTGCGGCGAGAGTTTGGCCTCGATAAACCTGTCATCGTTCAATACACAAAATGGGCGTGGAAAGGACTTCGCGGAGACTTCGGGATCTCACTCGAATTCAAGAGACCCGTCGCGGAGATCGTCCGGGAGCGTCTTTTGATGACAATAATCCTCGCGGGGACTACGGCCCTGTTCGCTTGGGGTCTCTCCATACCCGTCGGGATTTATTCCGCCGTTCGGCAACACAGCCTCGAAGACTACACCGTGACATTCATCGGCTTCATGGGCCTGGCGGTGCCCGATTTCCTGCTTGCCCTCTGGCTGCTCTGGGTTACATTCACCTACTTCCCCGACCATGAGATAGGTGGTCTGTTCTCACGTGAGTATATTGAGGCGCCGTGGAGCTATGGAAGGGTAATGAACCTGATTTCACACCTGTGGATTGCCGCCTTCGTGGTAGGGACCGCTGGAACAGCCGCTCTCATTCGCGTAATGCGCGCCAACCTGTTGGACGAGCTTCACAAGCCGTACGTGGTAACGGCCCGGGCCAAAGGGCTGCCGGAGTGGAAGCTGATCCTGAAGTACCCCGTCCGGCTCGCACTTAATCCCCTCGTAAGCACGCTGGGGTACCTACTCCCTGTGCTGATGTCCGGTAGCGTAATTGTCTCTGTGGTATTGAGTCTTCCTACCGAAGGTCCCCTGCTTCTCAGGGCTTTACTGGCGGAAGATCTGTTCGTATCATCAACCATCGTGCTACTGCTCGGGGCCTTGACGGTAGTCGGCACACTGCTTTCCGATATTCTCCTGGGCGTCCTCGACCCCAGAATCAGATTTGGCTAGCGAATACTTTCACTTGCGGTGCCTCCACCAGTAAGACGTACCGCCCGACGAGTGTGACCGACGAATCCAACGTAGGAGCATGGCTCCGTGTTGATGTTTATTTTGCGCCGTTCACTTCTCGCCCTTCTAACCATCTGGGCGCTATCCGTAATCTCCTTTGTAATTATCCAACTCCCTCCGGGTGACTTCGTCGACACATACATCCAGGAGCTGATGTTCGGAAACGTCGCCACAGGGGCAGCCATCGGCGGCGGCAAGTTTGAGACCACATTACGAGAGCAATTCGGCCTCGACAAGCCGCTGTACGTGCAATACGTTAAATGGGCGGTAAAACTGGTCCAAGGAGACTTCGGTCAGTCGCTAGAGTACCAAAAGCCGGTATCTGAGATCGTCAGCGAAAGACTCTTAATGACGATCATCCTGGCCGGAACCACCGCCTTGTTTTCGTGGGCGTTATCAATCCCTATCGGCATCTATTCTGCCGTCCGGCAGCACAGTGTCGAGGATTATACCATCACATTCATTGGATTTCTGGGCCTGGCTGTCCCCGATTTCTTACTTGCCCTGTGGCTACTCTGGGTCACATTCACCTACTTCCCAGACCACGGCATTGGAGGACTGTTCTCACCAGAATATATTGAGGCACCCTGGAGCTTTGGTCGCCTGATGGACCTGATGTCACATCTTTGGATCGCCGCATTTGTGGTTGGCACGGCCGGCACCGCAGCTCTGATACGAGTCATGCGAGCGAATTTGCTTGACGAGTTGAACAAACCCTATGTCATTACGGCGCGAGCCAAAGGCCTGCCAGAGTGGAAGCTGGTCCTGAAATACCCCGTGCGACTAGCTCTGAATCCACTTGTGAGCACACTGGGTTACCTGTTGCCTGTCTTGATGTCTGGGAGCGTCATTGTGTCTGTGGTGCTGAGCCTGCCGACCGAGGGACCGCTGCTGCTGAGAGCCCTACTAGCAGAGGACATGTTTGTCTCTGCGATAATCGTGCTGCTACTAGGCACCCTCACAGTAATCGGAACACTGTTATCCGACATCCTGTTGGGTTTTTTGGACCCCAGGATCAGGCTGACATGAAACCCTCGGCCCTGCAATACTGAGAGCCTGACAATTGGGCACGCACTATCAAGATACCGCTACATCCTCAAAAAGGCGCAGACTCAAGCTCAACGAGGCTAACGCCGGCGACCAAACCTCGGTTCCGTCCACTGTACCAGCTCAGTGTCTCACAGAGCGACGTAACCTGGACTTTTGCTACCCACCACCCAACTGCAACTTAAGCTCGGGCTCAGAGAAGTCATTGTCCTTCATGTAGACCTGGAGCCTGCCACAGGTATCGGTAATGATTACCCGATCCTGAGAATCGATCTCTATCCCGACCGGTCGGGAGAACAGGCCCATATGATTGATATCCTTGACCCGACGGAAGGCCTTGATCGTCTCCGGATCTCTCCTGATGATGTAGGCACCAGCCTTTGACAGCTCCACCGCATCCCCATACAGCGCCGCCAGCGAATCGCCATCCGCCTCGTAAATCTGGACACGGTTGTTGCCCCAATCTGTCACATAGACATCGCCGTCACTGTCCACTGCCACATTAGCCGGGTGGTTCAAATCCCCACCATCACCAGTGTGTCCGCCAAAACTCATGATATATTCACCGTCTGGCGAAAACTTCTGGACACGATCATTGCCCCAGTCTGCAACATAAATGTCGCCCTCGGCATCAATAGTAATTCCCCAGGGCTTATCAAATTCGCCATCGCCGGTACCGGCGCCCCCCCAGCTCTTCTGATATTCCCCGTCCTTGGAGAATTTCTGCACACGACTATTGCCAGTATCGACAACATAAATGTCATCGTTCGAGTCGAACTCAATGCCGCTGGGCGCCTCCAACTGGCCAGCCGCTGAGCCTCGCTCGCCCCACTCCCCTATCCGCTCGCCTTCTGGATTGAATTCGGGATACGGGTAGATCACGTCAGAGGGGAAGATCACCACCTGATGACGAAACTCGTCCGTCACAAATAGCCGACCGTCGACCGATAGGTCCATGCCTGTGGGCCATATAAACTCCTGGCGCGCGAAATCACCGATATGATCCTCGTCAAGGGTCGTCTTGCCTATTCGACCGAAATCCGCATGCTCCAAAGCTCCATCGAAGCCCTGCCCCCTGCTCAAAACGAACAGAATGTCGTCTGGAGCGATAACCAGATCGATTGGGTAGCGATACCCGCCTGTCGAGCCGTTATGCTCATTGGTCGGACGGCCCAGCGCATGACTAAAGTGCCATGCACGACCCGCCACAGCAGTCGTGATCATATCTTTTCCTCCAAAAGCTAGACCGTGGCAATAAATGCAGGCTTCTCGAAGCGGCCGTTCACAATTGGGGTCGCGTCGACACCCATCCAATCTTCGAGGACCGTCGTGTAAAGACCACGGAAGTCCAAGTTCGGCGCGAGATCGCCGTCTTTTAGTGCCTCGGCACGGGTCTCTGGATAAAAGCTGTACATACCGCCAGCCACCTGGGGTCCAATCGCGAAACTAACCCCGGCGGCACCGTGGTCCGTACCGGAGCCATTCTCTTTCACTCTGCGTCCAAACTCTGAAAAGATGAACATCATGACGTTGTCCGCCGCATCGTGCTCGTGTAGGTCATCCCAGAAGTCAGCCACAGCACTAGATACCTGGCTCCACAACTGGGGATGGTTTGAACCCTGAGCGGCATGGGTATCAAAACCGCCGTGTTCGGTGTAAAAGACGCGGGCACCCAGGCCAGCAAGAAGTATTTTCGAAACATCCTTGAGCTTGTCGGCCAGCGGATTCGAGGCGTACTCGACACCGGAAGAGTAACCATCAGGGGCCGTTCGTAGCATGTCCGCCCCCTTCAGTGCGTCCAAGCCGGTCTGCCCGAGGTAGTCCATCACAGGGCCAGACCCGATCGCAGGGGCATACATACTGGCGAAACGCTGCAGCATCTGGTCACGCTGTTGCTTTTGTTCGATGGCCGTCAGCAGTCCGTAAGTTGAGAGGTCTGCCACCGACGCTACGGATACGTTAGGGGCCACAAGTGCCCTCGGTAGGCCATAGCCCACGTTCACGGCGGTAACCGGATTCGCACCTTCCGGATCCAGCTCTCTAATCGCCTGTCCAAGCCAGCCTTCGGTGCCAACCTTGTCCGGCTCTGCAGTGTGCCAGATATCCATTGCGCGAAAATGGGACCGCGTAGCGTTCTCCCAGCCTACGCCATGGACCACGGCCATGTCACCGCGATCGAAAATTTCCTTCATTGGTCCCATCGACGGGTTAAAGGCAAGTTGATCGTCGAGTTTGTGGACCTGCTCTTCGGGGAAGTGCAGAGTTTGTCTATTGTCATAGTAGTTGGGATCCTGGTACGGTATCACCGTATTCAGGTAATCATTACCCCCAGTGAGTTGCACAACCACCAGCACCGGGTCTTTTTGGGATGTAGCCATCGCTACGTACTCCTTAACGTCAAATTAGGAAATTTTCCTAGCCGAACTGGTATTCACGGGTACCGGCAATTAGAGACAGGACCTCCCCGACCCTACTGTGGAAGTCTTCGTCAGCAGCTGCCACCGGACCTCCGCTCTCAACCTGTGCTACCAGCTCGGCCCGCGTCTGTTCCTTCACTTCCAGCGGACCCATTTGGTCAAGGCAGCCTTCTACCAAGATATCGGCACTCATGCCATGACCATTGGTGGAGCCGACCCGTCTGATAATATCCTGCACTCCGGGCAGGTCCAGGTTGCTAATCTTTTCCGACACGAAGTTAACTCGATTTATCAGCGAGCCGCTGTTGATCCACTCCTTGCCAGAGTGCCAGCCTTCAACGCTAGGAGGATCAAGAAGGGACTGACCCATGTACGTTGGCTCGTTAGGAATCAAGCCCCAACGAGGGTCTGGCCCGTTCAGGTCTCCGGTCAATTTCAGCGTCCCCGCCACCACCTCCGCTGGGCTCTTCACCTTTTGGTATATAGCCTCTTTGAAGAAGTCAGACTTGAGCAAGAACCGGAGTGTTGGGATCATTTCGTATCCAGAGCGAACGAACACCTCCTCGAGGGCAGTGATCGCTTTCAAGTCGCGAGGTTCCTCAATCGGCCACGCTGGGACCTGTGGTTCGTCCGCCACAAAGAAGTTGTATAGATGCCTCATGATGAACCGGGCACAAGCCGGCTGCTGCAAGATGATGTCGATAATGTCTTCGCCGTTGAAATTGCCCGTATGACCCAGGAACGTCTTTTCACCGTTGTCGTGGTCTTCGGGCTTGTACT